>JBLIOB010000133.1:0-10795 GCA_047639575.1 Parvicellaceae bacterium | reverse complement strand
ATTCAGATCATCCTCGTCTGTACGTAGGCTTTTTGCTCGAGCCAATGCATTGGTTGCTCCTTCTTGTTTTTCTCTTGCGTTAGCCTTTATTTTATCGAATTCATTCTTCTTATTGACATCAATAACTCTTGCGGCCTCGATGTATTCTTGGAGCGCTTTCAATTTCGAGATGGCCACCTGCGGATCTGATGAATCTAATGCGGATTTAATCTCTTTCGCATAGGTATCTGCTTGCTCCGCTTCTTTTTCTTTCTCCTTATATTGTTCATCGAGTGCATTTCCTAAATTTAAAGCACCTACTGCAATCGCGTTATCATCTTTTGCTTTCTGATGGTACTCTTCTGCAACATCAATCAATTGCTGTTTTTCACTTGGGTTTGTAATATTTTCAATTCCTGCTAAAACTTCTTCTGCCTTTTGCGCATTCTCTTTTGCAGATTTCATCTTCTCATTGGCAGTAAATAAAGCAGCATCTCTTTTTTGCTTTAATTCATCCACTTCTCTAGCCGTTTCTGCTGCCATAGTATCAGCTAAAGCAATCAAACCTTTTGGGGTCATCCCATCAATACCTGCACTATCAATTATCTCGTTTTGCACAGAATCGGAAAGTGGATCTAGCGTATTGTAGTTTACATCTACATCGGAAATTTTCTTTAACACATCAGCCATAATGGAATCGATGTCTTCCACATCTTCATTGAATAAGTTTTGGATCAATAGCCTTTCTTCATCAGCTTCATTAATTAACATTAGATGTTGTTTAAGCGGTCGAAGGGTTTTTTGATAAGGAACTTCAAAAAGACCCGTATGAACTTCTTCCGACTCGGGCGATTCAACGATATATTGGTATTTTCCACTTTTCGGGAGTATTATAACAAACCGTCCATCTTCATTTTTAGAATTATAAACCCCTATTATTTCGTCTCGAACTACATCTTTAACCTTGATTACCACTCCTTTATTAGAAGGAGTGATCGTATTTTTAAACGTACCAGCGATAATCGCATTTAAAACAGGATAAATTTCCACTTTAACATGATATACATCCATGTAACCACCTTGAGAAGACCTTGAAGATGAGAAATAGGCTTCTTTGTTCAGAGAATCAACAATATATAGCAAATCATCATCGGGGGTGTTAATCTTAAAGTCCATATTAACAGCAGGACCAAAACTATTATAGTCTCTATCATAAGTACATCGAAAAACATCATAGCCTCCCATTGACGTGTGTCCTTTTGAACAGAAATAGAAAGTCGTTCCATCGGGATGAAGAAACCCATAATCATCGTCAGAATTGGTATTTACCTGTGCTGGTAACTTCTGAGCTTCCGACCAATCGCCATTCGGTAATTTTTTAATTTGGTACAAGTCTCTTCCAGTTTCACCATCTTTTCCGTAGCTAGAATAAAATATATTGTCTTGTCTAGTAGATGGGAAATGCACTAGTGGTCTATGTCCTATCTTATTATCATACTTAGATTGGAACTCATCTGTAACTAAAATTTTACCGCCAATATTACTTAAGTCATAACTGTATTGAATTCTCTGGTCGGTTACTTCTTTCTTTTCGAGGACTACTAATTCAGACAAATTCTTAAGCAGTTTTCGCCCATTTTCACACATCTTAATTTCCTGATCCACGTTCAAATTCTCGAAATCTTTAGATGATCCGGCCGTTTTAAAGCGCTTATAAGCGTAAATGGCTTCTTTAAATCGATAATTGAGGTGATAGGCCTTTCCTAAGAAATAATGGGCCCTTATATCGATATTTGGATTTTTCAGCGAAAACTGTAATCTTCCTAATCCAGCAACTTTATCTTCTTCCGTGTATAATAGACATGCCCCAAACTTAAAATTTAGATCCGCACTCGTTTCATCAAATGCCAAGAGGCTGGAGAATAAATCTTTCGCTTTAGCATATTCACCATTATCAAAAAGTTCATTCGCTTTCGCTAAATCCTCACCCTGTCCATAGGACAAGCCAGTTGCTAGCAGCATGAAGACTACTAATATTAGACGATATGTGCGTAATGTATACACGAGGCTATAAACTGTACACCTTACGTAAAAATAGGTTTATTTGTTATTTCTTCTAAAGTTTAGGCTAACGTTCATTTTGTTTTCCTCTTTTTTCAGCAATCGGTCGATATTTGCTCTATGCGTGTAAATCACTAGTAATGACATCACTATAGAAAAATATATCAGAGACGGAGTGTCTTGAGATTTGAAAATAAATATAATTGCAAATGGGAATACAATAGCAGCAACAATGGCTCCAAGAGAAACATACTTGCTTATTAAAAAAGTTATCAGAAAGATTCCAAATGCGATACCGGCTGCTTCTGGATGAATTGCAAATATAATTCCCAGTAATGTCGCAACACCTTTACCCCCTTTAAATCTTACGTAAATCGGATAGATATGGCCAAAAACCGCTGCCATTCCAATTGCTAATTGAAAATTAACATACTGATTTGTCCCATTTTCAAAGCCACAAAATGCGCTAAACAGCACTACCGCTCCCCAACCTTTAAGAATATCCATGATAAGTACCGGAAATCCAGCTTTCTTGCCAAGCACTCTAAAAGTATTAGTTGCTCCTGCATTTTTACTGCCATGCTCTCTAACATCCACACCAAAAAACAATCTTCCTACCCATACAGCTGACGGTATTGAGCCAAATAAATAGGCTACAATCAGTGCTACTAGGTTATAAACATTTAAAATGTCTTCCATATAATTACGCTACGAACCTTTATAATGGTTCTCGTATTTGACATCAAAGATAAGACAAACTGAATTTCTCTGCCAAATTTTTATTAACTCCTTGTATTATTTACTCTTCCATTCTCCTTACAAAAGCCCTAGCCTTGGTCTTTGAGGAAGGCATAAATTGGTAATCTTTTTGTCCTTTTTCACCTTTGAACTTGGTCTTATCAGTTTTGGTATCAGTTATCGTCTCATTAAATTCGGTATTCGTAGAGAAGGACTGCATAATCCCTAACTTTTTAGTGGCTTTATAATTAAAATAATAATAGTTTTTATCATCCATTTTTAAATAAATATCAACATAGTCACCAGTGGACTTTTTTGTCACTTCTACATATCCATCTACATACCTGAAAACTTGCTTCTTCTGAATATTTGCAATTCCTATCCTGCCAATGGTTCTGAACGAATTTGTTGGCTTATTCCACACAAACTTAAGATCAGCTAGGATCATAGTATTTACAAGTTCATCAGAAAAGTTCTTTTTCTTGATCTCACCGTGAATGTTCAAATCTGAAATTATGTTTTCCGATTTTTCCAGCCCACATAATTCTCTCAAGGTTAATTCAAAACTTGAGCTAGCGTAATTTAAAGCTTCAAGATCTGGGTAACTACCGATGTCTTTGCTCATCTTATCCAACGCGTTATCGTTAAAAGGGAAGTTCAGAACCAACGAAGTTGAGGCATTGACTGAAGCCCGTTCTGGCGAATAAACCATACTACCGTAAGGTGTTATTCCAAATTGATCAGTCTCTACTCCAAAATCAAACCGTCCTTGCCCCCTGATGAAGCAGCTATCAACGCTTATACTAACCAGGTTTCCTGGAAGGCTTTCCTCTCTCAACTTTTCCCTATTCCCTATCTGATAGGCCTGTTTCCTCTTATCAAACATTAAAAAGCCTTGAGCAGTCATGATATTCTTATGTTTCTCATCCAACTTATTTGACAAAAACGTTGGGTATAACGATATGGAATCAGTATTCATAATTACTCCTGCAGCAACTGGCTTCCCATCCTGATCTCTTAAATCATCAGTAACTGGAATGAAGATTTTTTCGGGATCAAGTGGAGCCGAGAAATCCATCCAGTTTTTCGTGATTCCCTGACAATTATGGCTAATTCTCGTTAAACCAGTAAACAGCAACTCTTTTTGAGACGCAAACATGGCCACTTTCCCATAATAATCGAAATGAGGACTCAATTTAAATTCTGTGCTACTCTTGATCTCACCTTTAGCATAACTCTTGAATGCACTGTCTGGGGCAATTTTTGCGAAGAAAATCTCTTGAATATGACCTATTTCATCTTTGTACTGATAATAGCCCGAAGATTTATAATCATTCTTAGCATTGATATCCGTTGTTGCATTTAATATTTCATGGTACTTCGTTACAAAGTTGGATACTATTCTAGAATTGTTTAGCGTCTCTATTTTCGCTTTCCTACGAATAATAATTTTACTGCTATCCGGGTATATTCTGGAATCGGCAACAGTGATAAACTCTATTTCTGTACATGTTATTTTCTTCTTTCTTATGTCGAATCTGGCTTTTGGAGCTCTGAAACTTAATGAATCTTGTTTCGGATGAATAGAATAAAAATTCGGCCCTGCTAGGTCCATATCAGTGTCAATTTTCACTTCATTACTTTCCCTTTTAGCGGCCTCCATTTCTAGGTCATTATTTTTCATGTACCAATTAAACTTGTCCATGTAGCAGATATATTGGTTATCAGGAAACTCAACGAACGACTCACCTTGATTAGATTTGAATTCACCTTTCAGATTGTCGAAATCTACATGTGCATTTACGTTGGATGTCTTAAAGGCCAACGAATCCAAATCAAAACTTAAGAGGTTAAAATCCGCAGTGTCGGCATCTACTTTACGTTCGCGAAATTTGAAATTTACCGCCAAAAGCTCACCCTTTTTCATGATAGTTAACAGACCTTGTCCTGTCATCCCTTTTGGTCTTACGGCCAAGCGACCTTTTAGTCTAGCCAGTGTATCGTAAAAATTTAACTGGTCGACCCTATTAATTGAAGCGGCATAAAGAACCTTTTGATCTGGCACATAAACCACCTTCACATTCGTACCAGTTACGTTTGGCACTTCTGGGGGACCCGGGCCCCCAATGTTCTCATAGATTTCTGCAATGGCACTTAAGGAATCCGGCAAAAAGGTAATGGCCGATGAAACCGCGTGGGAAGTTAAATAATCGATATTTCCGCTTCCTTGCAGCCCCTGATTACTGAGCCTAATTTGATTCTTATATTTAGCTTTATTCTCATAAAGCCCTATCCCCTCTTCAGGAGCCTGTCTAATAAACCCAAGCGAGTAATCATCTTGTACCACAAGCGTTTCTTTCATGTCTGGGAAAATTCCTGCGGATACTAATCTACCTTCAAAATTCATCCCGGAAGTCTCAAAATTATCCAAACTATCCATTTCAAATGGTTGCACTTCAAAGTAAAACTCCGTACTGTCATAGGCACCGCCATGAATGTTCTTATTATTATAAAAAACGTAGGTTTTTTTACTACAAACTAAATTTGGGTAAGCATTATAAGAAGTGTCTTTTCCTGATTTATTCTTAATCTGATCTATGTCAATATACCCCCTCAATCCTTTAATCTGATTTTGAAGTGCTGAAACAGGATCTGCTCCGTCTTCTATATGTTTGGCTTTCTTCTTCACATAGAATCGAGTCCAATTTGTTTCTATTAAGTTTAACCTAAACTTGTCATAGTCAAAAGAAAATTCATCTCCATAAATCTCAGCCCTGCCTGCAAGAACGACACCCGAAAATGTAAAACTTCTATTTCTTTTTAGCGTCAGCTTACCTTCTTCTGGAAAAACCTGCGTCCCTTGAGCGGTGCTAATATTTACTCGACTGACTCCTTCTAAAGACAAGTCGAAATTCAACAGACTTAATGTTCCATTATATTCAACTCCTTTTTCGGGCGTAGAAACAAATTGTAACACATCATAATCCATTCTTCCACCTCTTGCCCCGAGCCATCTGTACATTCTACCTTTAACGGTGACAGTCTCATTCCCTTCCGATGCATCATAGATAATTAGCCCTAGGTTATTCAAATTATAGAGAGTTGGAGCAAGCTCCCGGAGCGTTTTCCCCATATGAGAAGCCAAACCTATTGCTGGAAACACTCTAGTTTTCATTTTCTTAGCATAACTCTTGATCTTCGGCAAGGGGTTAACACCCATTCCAGTCAGTTGATCATATCTACTTTTGGAAAAATAATTTTCTGACTCAAAAAACGCCTTATTCTCCGTGGTTCCTTCTAATTTCCCGAAATTGATGTTATCATCACCGACCCTCCATGAAATCACCGGAAATATCATGTCTATCTTATGAAACGAGTTAAAAAACGGACTTTTCCCTGTTCCATCACCTTCTCGAATCAACGTTAATTTCTTTTTGATTAGTCCATCATGAACATATTTCATAGCTATGCCTGGGTGGTATATCGAATCTTCGCCCAACATTATTTTCGCTTCAGCTTTTTCGGCAGAAATAGAATTTACATTAATAGTGAAAATTATAGATTCGGCAGTTATGAAGGGTTTTCCTTCGTATTTGAAAGTAACTTTAGCTAATTCTTCAAAAGTCCCTTTTCCGATGAGGTTTCCGCCTTCCATAGTAAACCCTCCATTGTAATCAACGTTTTCAAAAATATTCTTGATTAAAAGTCGTTTATCATAAGACTCAAATCGTGGATACACTACTTTATCTGGCCCTCTATTAGAGAGTACTTTATCCGCCAATTTTCCTAAGACAGGTTGATCAAAATATGGAGAAATAAACCAAGCTGAATCCGCTGAGTATCCTGTACTTTTTAATCCAATTTTATATTTCCCTAACTCCGCATAAGTGTCCTCTATATTAAGCGCTGCTCTAGACCAGGTTACCTTTCCACCATCACCTCTCCATATATTTTTTAGCGGATCAAAAACACCAGATGTTTTATAGATAACTCCGCTATCTCCTTTAGACAGGCAGATCAAGTTAATTTCGTCAAAAATTACTATGGGCCTTTTATTTTCGAATTTGAATTTGAAATTAGGCTTGTCAGCTCGCCATGTAGAAGAAGAAGATTTATATATAATATTACTTTCAAAAAGATTCGAGCAAACTGCTAAATAATCGGTGAAACGCTTTTTATTTCCTGACGCCATTTGGTCTATTGAACTATGCCATTCGTCAAAAGCACCTTCTGGTTGCTCCTTGGTAAAGAAGTTTGCTAAAGAGGTTAAATAGGCCTTATAATCAGGATAAGGTTTTAGCCTTTGACTTAACATTTCATTTGCGGTTTGGTATACACGCATTCGTTGATGATCGGAAAATTTACCTCCGTACCATTGCAATTCAAATTCTTTCATGAACTTGTTAGCATCAGCTTTATTCACTGAACCTAACCAATCTTTGGATTGCTCGAAGAACTTAGTTGAATCCTTAGAGAATGAGGTTAATTGGGAATACCCAAAATTAAACGTGAATAGAAAAAAAGCAATTGTAAGTAATCTGATTTGCATCAACTGGTTATTTTTTCAGGAAAGACAACATTGCCCAACCTTCCTTTTCCTGCTTATCTTCAAAAACCAGTCCTAAATTTTTCGCGTGCTCCTTTAGGACGTCTATATCTGTTGTGAAAAACCCACTGAAGCAAATACGTCCGTTTGTTTCCAAAACGTTGCAATAAGCTCCCATATCTTCCAACAAAATGTTTCTGTTGATATTAGCTAAAATAAGGTGAAATGATTGAGAATTCAACTTTTCCACCCCCCCTTTATAAACAATAACTTGCGAAACCGAATTTAGTTTCACATTTTCTTTTGCATTTTCATATGCAAAATCCTCAATATCAATACCCCAAACGATTTCTGCACCTCGCTTTTTTGCAATAATTGCCAATATAGCTGTCCCACAACCCATATCTAACACCGACTTGCCAACTAGGTCGAGCTTAAATAATTGACTTGCCATCATATAAGTGGTTTGATGATGACCCGTACCGAAAGACATTTTGGGAGAAATTACTAGATCCATCATTCCTTCTGGTGGAGCGGAATGGAAAGGCGCTCTGATCACGCACTTATCTTCGATATATATCGCCTGAAAATCTTGTTCCCATGTCGCATTCCAATTTTGTTGCTCAATTACTTTTTTAACATATGAATGATTTAAATCGGGAATATCAAATGTCATTAGACCATTCAATAAATCTTCATCAAAGTCAACTATCGGGATATAGGCTTTAATACCAGCATCTGTATTTACAAAACTTTCAAAAAGCAATTCACCCAGTTCATAAACTAGCACTTCTCGAGCAGGTAAAAGGGGATCGAGTTTAAAGTCTAACTCAACATAATTCATTAGAAAGATTGGGCTATTTGAAGAAAACTGTCTGCTTGTAAAGATGCTCCACCAATTAAACCGCCATCAACGTCAGGGCACGAAAACAGCTCTTGCGCATTACTTGGCTTGCAACTGCCTCCATACAAAATAGAGATTCCATTAGCTACTTCTTCACCATACTTTCCACTTACAGCTTGCCTAATGTACTTGTGCATTTCTTGCGCCTCAACTGCAGAAGCAGTTAAACCCGTACCAATTGCCCAAACGGGCTCATATGCGATTACTAATTTAGAAAAGTCGGTTGCAGACAGGTGAAATATAGATTCTTCTAACTGCTTCTTTACAACCTCAAAAAACTGTCCATCTTGCCTTTCCTCCTTTTGCTCACCGCAACAATAAATTGGGCGAATACCCTCCCTTAAAAGCGCATCAATCTTTGCTTTTAAAAAAGGACCTGTTTCATAGAAATAAGATCTGCGTTCGCTATGTCCAACTAAGCAGTACTGTACATCTAGCTCATTTATCATTTTAGCAGAAATCTCTCCGGTGTACGCTCCGGAATCTTCTGAATGACAATTTTGAGCAGCAATTCGAAGTATCTTAGTGTTGTTTCGTAGTTCTTTTAGGTACACACTAGGTGGCGCAATTATCCCCTCCACCTCTGCTGGCCAATTAGATTCTTCTATTTTAGAGAGGAATAGATTAGATTCTTTTGAAGACATGTTCATCTTCCAATTACCTGCAACAATTTTTAATCTCATGATTCAATTTATTCTAACCCGCGGATCTAAAAACCCATACAAGATGTCAACGACAATGTTGATCACAACAAAGAAAACAGCTATTACAAGGGTAATCCCCATGGCTACAGGTAAATCTTCAGTTAAAACAGAATCTACCAGCTGATTACCAATGCCATTCCAATCGAAAACTCGCTCCACGAATACGGCCCCAGCCAGCAAGGAAGCAAACCATCCTGAAACAGCTGTTACTACAGGGTTTAATGCATTTTTCAAAGTATGTTTAAAGATTACTTTAAACTGACCTAATCCTTTTGCTTTAGCTGTTCTAACATAATCTTGAGATAAAACATCAAGCATTGAACTCCTCGTTAATTGCATCACAATAGCAAGCGGCCTAATACCTAAGGTTATCGCTGGTAGTAACAATCGATCCCAGTGGGTTTCAACCACTCCGGTAAAGTCATCTGTTTCTCTAAACGGTCCAGCCCCCTCAAGTCCCGTACCTGGTAATTCCGCAAAAACCGACACTCCAGGTATCGCATCAAAACCAACAAATCCATTGATTATAATACCTACTAGCCATGCCGTCATACCAAAGACAAAACCTTTTACGGTCATTTCAAAAATGTAACCCCAATGAATACGCTTAATAATTCCAGCTTTTTTCTTTTTTCTTTTCTGGAGTATGATCCCAAAAGTCAGTCCGAGCAAGAGAAAGAAAAAGGGCAAGACCGGCAAACTAGTGACTTCATGCCACACGCTCCCCCCTACCCAAGCTATTATTATACCAGTTAAATAAGAAGGTGCCGACATGCCTAAAACTGCAAAAACAGTTGAGCTATTATCCAAAAAAGTTCCTTTATTTAAAGCCGCAAAAATACCCATAATGATCCCGAGGATTGTGGCAATAACAATAGATGCTACAGCAAGCACAGCCGTGTCTGGCAGCGTACTTTCAACAATGTCTGAGACTTCTCGTCCAGTGGAATAGGACCGCCTCAAATAGGGGTATTTGAACACCAAAGAGCGATTTTCACTCCAATCAAAGAGCTCGGAGTAACTGTATTTAGTTGAATCCAAATACAGCCTACTATCTTCAATTTTCTTATTATGAATAGAGACAGGCGAAAGGTCATTTAAATAAAGAAAATACCTTTGGTACAGGGGCAAATCTAGCCCTAAATCGTGCCTAATTGCGTTAAGAATTTCCTCGTTTTGGTTATTTCCACCAAGCATCATGGAAGGATCTCCCTGCTTAAAATTGAATAAGAAGAATACGATGGTAATTACACCAAAAAGCACTAGCGCGCCATAAAACAATCTTCGAATTATATACTTAAGCATTCCCTACTTCAGATCTTTAATTTCTGGAATTCTATTGTAATCCCACTTTCCTTTAACTTCTCCGCCTTCCAAATACACCATTCCGGGATTCGAACGTACTACAATTTTTAACTCTGTAGCGTCACAAATATAATACGGAAAATAGAAACCGATTCTATCTTGCAATTTCTCTACTGTTTCCATGCCTGCACTTGAAATAAAAGCGACCTTAATCCCTTGATTCTGAGCATCAAGCATCACACCCTTCATTTCCTCCAATTTCTTTTCGTTGGCTTTCGCTAGATCATAACTTACTACCCAAAGTATTTTTTCTTGCGCCAACATCTGATTTGTTAAGCTAATTGAAGGGTTATTTGCCGGAGTTAACATAACCATGGAATCTTTAACATATAACCAAGTACTATCATTAGTCGGATAAAGCGAATCCTTAAACGTTGTCTTTAAAACCAATTCAATTTTCTGATCAGCCATTCTCTTCATTACATAGTGGTCTTCTCCGTATCCTGGATCATAATCCATTTCTATTTGTTCCGCAACTTCCGGCTGCAATTTCATCTC
>JBLIOB010000132.1:0-10860 GCA_047639575.1 Parvicellaceae bacterium | reverse complement strand
AACAATCCGCATAATACGTCTGTTCCGGCAATTGATGTGTATGCAAATGTTCTACATGTAAATGGAAAAAGTGATATTACCTTAAAAATTAACGGTGTTCAGACTACTAATTTTAATTACAACATCGTAAATAAAATCATGTCGATCACGACTGGATTGGTTAACGGGTCTAACGTTTTTAGTATCGTTGCAAAGAACAGTGTAGGAACAGATAACGCTGGAACAACGGTTATTTATAAAAAGCCCGCTACATTACTACCGCCAATTATTTCCATCACTAAGCCGATTTCAAACCCGTACAATACTATTATTGAGCAGGAGATGATAAATGCAAAAATCATCAATGTTATAGATGCGTCTCACGTTGCGGCTAAATTCAACGGAATAGCTACAAATGCATTTACTTTTGATCCAGTGTCACGTAATTTCTCGTACAATGCAACTTTGATTGTAGGAGCAAACATTTTAGAAATTACAGCTTGGAATACTGCTGGAAATGCAGCAAAAACTCAAACGATTATTTATACACAAGAAGCTCCTCCATGCAGTAATCCAGTGATTGCATTAACGCAACCAGCGAACAGTCCTTTTGTTATAACTAACCCAAAAGCTGCAGTTGTCGGTAAAATTACTGGTTCACAAAGTATAAGTGTTAAAATTAATGGAGTAACAACTCCCGGTTATAATTTCAATGCTGCCACTGGCGCTTTCGAAATGTTTATTAATAATCCAGTTGAAGGAGCAAACGTTTACGAATTAACTGCGGTGAATAACTGCGGAATGGTACAGAAAACGGTAACGATCATATACAAGAAGCAAGCGCCTCCTTGCATTTCACCAAGCATCGTTCTTTCTTCACCAAACTCTTATTCTACTTCAACCAATTCAGCAACTTTTAACTTCGCTGCATATGCTCAGGAAGTTAAGGTAAAATCGAAAATTTCATTGACTGTAAATGGTAAAATAGTGGCGTTCACATTTGATGCGGCCTCGAAACAAGTTAGCGCAAATTTAGTCCTGAAGCCAGGATCGAATGTTGTACTTCTAAAAGCTTCAAATCTTTGTGGTGCTGATGAAGCAACAATTAGAATGGATTCTAGAAATCTTGGAGGTGGAATTACACTACCCCCAACCGTGGTTATTACAACACCATCTGCTACTTCATACACATCACCAACTCCTTCAACCGTAGTTCTTGCAAAAGTGGCGCGAGTCGGATCTAAAAGTGAGATCTCTACAAACTATGATGGTAACGTAGTTCCCTTCACTTTTAACGCAACTTCAAAAATAGTTACTGTTCCTTTGAGTTTAACTGAAGGTAGCCATAACTTAGAAATTACCGTTGCAAATGCTAACGGAAGTGCTACAGATCAGGTGGAATTGATATATAAAAAAGAAGAAGTTCCATGTATCCCACCAACTATCACTTTAGACGCTCAATTTAACTCACTGTTAGCTGTTAATGTGGCTGCTGGAACCATAACTGGGAAAGCTAATAATGCTACTTCAATGGTTGTGAAAATGAACGGATCCGCTCATACTAACTTTACTTTTAATCAAACAACAGGTGACTTTGTAATTACTTATTCAGGGTTAAATCATGGAAATAATGATTTTGACATTTATGGATATAGTGACTGTGGAAGACCCAGAGCAGACGTAACGATAGATTTCAACCCACCAGTTGTGCCATGTGATGAACCTACTCTGGTTATAGCAGAGGCAAGTGGAACAAGTGTAAGTGTTACAAATGAAACTGGAATGTTCACGGCTTATGTTGGGAATGCTACTAGCGTTATTGTGTTGAAGGGTGGTTCTGGCTATTCGAATTTCACATATAATCAGACATCCGGAAACGTTGTTGTAAATTATTCAGCGCTTGCTTCAGGAGCCAATGTTTTCACGATTAAAGCTGTAAATAATTGTGGTGACACAGCTGGAGACTATACGATTAACTACACTCCATCTGTACCATGTACAGATCCGGTAATTAACTTGCCCCCATCTGTTTCAGCTAATATGTATAACGTGCCCTCACTGCCTTATTCGTTTAACGTTTCGACAGTTGATGCAACGTCAATTGCGGTTCAGCTGAATGGGTCTACTTATAGTGGTTATACTTTTAATGCCGCCTCAGGTCAAGTTGTTCTAACTGTTAATTCATTGAACAATGGTTCAAATCCGTTCGAGATAACAGCTCAAAATGATTGTGGCGTAACTGCAAAAAGTTCAACATTCGTTTATTCCACACCTTGTGTCGATCCAGTTGTATCCGTTGATAACCCAACTGTAGCAGTAACCGACAATTCGGGAAGTATAACTGTTAACACTCAAGATGCAACATCAGCTGTAGCAACCTTGAATGGCGTTAACTATAGCAATATTGTATTTAACAATGCGACCGGGGCGTTAGTCATTAACTTGACTGGAATAGTTGCAGGATCAAATAATTTTGAAATCTCGGCACAAAATGAATGTGGTGTAGCCTCCGGAACATTAGCGGTAAACTATACGGAAACTACTGCTCCTTGTGACGATCCTATTATAAGCCTAGGATCTCCTTCGGCAACAGTTACTGATTTAACCGGCAACATAACTGTTAATACGCAACATACCGTAAGTGCCCAGTTGACATTAAATGGTGCCGAATATTCAAACTTTACTTTTAATGGAGTTTCGGGGATATTGACCATAGGTTTGGCCGGTATGGTTTCTGGAAATAACGATATTTCAATTGAAGCCACCAACGACTGTGGAAGTGTTAATAGTTCTATACTTGTTATTTACAATGCCCCTGTTGTACCAGCAGGACCATGCGGTCCAAGATTCAACCCTGGTAGTTCAGAATGGCAATTTTGTCTAGTTACACCAAGCGGCACATACAACAGGGATGATTTAACTTCTGGGTTTACATATTCTGGAAGCGCATCAAGTGCCTATTTCAAACCTATTGCTGGTGGCGGTGACGCTATCGTAAATGGGAATCCGTATTCTGTATCAAACGGACAGTACTATTTATTTACTGGAAGTCTTACTGTAGATGTAAGTAGCTCTCATCCTGGTTCAATGGGACATTGGGAAATATGTATTGAATCTAATAGTGCTCCGAGTTTTGGAAATGGAAGTAATAGACCCGCAAGTCCATGTGAGACGACAAGTTCTGGCGTTGGAAACGGCAATGGTGGTGGAAATGGAAACGGAAATGGTGGCGGTGAAAACAGTGGTGGTGAAAACGGCAATGGTGACGGAAATGGAAATGGTGGCGGTGAAAATGGTAATGGCGGTGAAAACGACAATGGTGGCGCTGAAGGCAATGGAGGTGAAGGATCAGTAGGAACTGGTGGTACTAACCCAAGCAATTTTGAAGCAACAGAGGCGGCAAAGAAAGCTGAGGAAGCTAGAAAAGCAGCGGAAGCAGCAAGGGAAGCTGAAGCAGCAAGAAAGGCTACGGAAGCAGCTAGGAATGCGGAAGCAGCTAGAAAAGCAGCAGCTGACGCAAAAAACGATGACGCAGCCAAAAAGGCAGAGGCAGCTAGAAAAGCAGCAGCAGACGCGAAAAATGACGATGCAGCTAGGAAGGCAGAAGCAGCTAGAAAAGCTACTGAGGATGCTCGAAGAGCTGAAGAAGCTAAAAGAAAAGCAGATGCGGCTAGAAAAGCTACGGAAGATGCACGAAGAGCAGAAGAAGCTAAGAGAAGCGCTGATGCAGCTAGAAAAGCAGAAGCTGCTAGAAAGGCAACCGAAGATGCACGTAGAGCGGAAGAAGCTAAGAGAAGCGCTGATGCAGCTAGAAAAGCAGAAGCTGCTAGAAAGGCAACCGAAGATGCACGTAGAGCGGAAGAAGCTAAGAGAAAGGCTGAAGCAGCTAGAAAAGCCGCGGCAGCAAAGAAAGCTGAATCGGCAAAGAAAGCTGAAGCAGCTAAAAAAGCAGCAGCGGCAAAAGCGTTAGAAGAAAAAAAGAAAGCAGATGCGGCAAAAGCGATAGAAGAAAAGAAGAAAGCAGATGCCGCGGCAGCAGCTAAAAAGAAAGCAGCAGCCACAAAAACGCCCACTGCATTGAAGCCGAAACCAGGCGGAGGAAAATAAATTAGAAAAAATAGCTTAATAAAAAAGGGTGTCGATTTATCGACACCCTTTTTTATTGCCTAATTACCGCGGTTATTGTTCTTCAGATCTAAATCTTTTGTAAGAAAAGAATCCAAAAACTACAATAAGCACAAGAATAAAAACCTTTGACCAAAATAAAATACCATTCGAGAGCATAGACTGATCATCTACCATATTACCTACGATCAAAACCGTCTCATTACTTTTTGCATACATCCCAGAAGGAATAAATACAATTAGTAATAATATAAGTCGCGTAATTGTCATCGGTTAGTTCTAAAGTACTAACAAATGCAGGCGATCGTCACGCTAATATGATCACCACACGGCCTTATTTGATAAATGCATGAATATTTAGGACGACTTATAAAAGGTTTAAGCTAGAAGTTAGCTCTTCCTTATATGCCTTACCAATGCTAATATGCTTAGCTCCAATCTTTATATATTGGTCTTCAATCGAGTCAATCCGATCAAGTCTAACAATATAAGATCTGTGTACCCGAACAAAATCAGTGCCAGATAACTTCTCGGCAATCTCTTTCATGGTTGACAAAATTGTAAACCTTCCTTCTCCGGTATATATCTTCATGTAGTTTCCTAATGCTTCGATATAAAGAATGTCTTTTAAGTTGATTCGAACTAATCTCGAGTCAGCTTTGATAAAAATACTATCTCCTTCAGAAGATATATTTGCTTTCTCTACTTTGAATCGCTGTTCGGCTTTGTTTATAGCCTTTAAATATCGTCCGTGCGTTAATGGCTTTTGAATAAAAT
Source organism: Parvicellaceae bacterium (assembly GCA_047639575.1). Classification (GTDB taxonomy): domain Bacteria; phylum Bacteroidota; class Bacteroidia; order Flavobacteriales_D; family Parvicellaceae; genus JBLIOB01. The sequence goes on along the minus strand of JBLIOB010000132.1, from coordinate 5,979 downwards.
CCGTTACATCATATTCATAAGATTCTGCAGCATATTCGGGATGAGAAGTAATAATAATTACTTGAGGTAAAGGTTTGATGTTTTTCATTAATTCCATTCCATCCATTTTTGGCATTTCAATATCCAAAAACAAAAGATCTACGGGCTCCTCTTGCACAATCTTAAATGCTTCCACCCCGGTCTCACAGCTAGCTACTAAACTAAAGCCATCCGTATCATTTATTAAATCTTCTAAAACACTTCTTGACAATTCGTCATCATCTACAATTACACAATTCATGGATTTAGCGTATTAAGTATATTTTTTAGTTCATCTAAAGCTAACAAACTTTCTGTTTCTATGGCCATTACTTTGGCTTCAATTAATTCATATTCACCGACAGTTTCTTTCAATTTCTCTAATTCATGTAAAATCGGCAGCACTTTGTTCATGCCCATGTATCCAGCATTACTTTTCATTTTATGAGCCACTCTACCAAGTAACTCCCAGTCTTCATGATCTAAGTTATTCTGCATATCCTCCAAATCTTTTGGCAAAGATTCTAATGATATTGATACATATTTCGCAATTTTTTTGTGGTCGCGGTTCACTAATTGATGTAACCCTGTTAGATCAGTATATTTTCCAACAAAGTCTAGTTCTTTTTTATCTTTAATCATGGCCTGCTCGGCCATTTCAAGATTAAGTACATTATTTAACGCTTTTAAATCGATGGGCTTAGTCAAGTACCCATTCATTCCTACTTCCTTGCATCGATCTTTGATATCATCTGGCGCATAAGCCGTTAATGCATAAATCGGAGCCTCTTCAATGCTCAAATTCATTTTTTCACGGATATAAGTACAAAGTTCATAACCATCCATTCTAGGCATTTGAATATCTAGCAGTAACACATCATATTTATTTTTCTCAATTTTTCGAATAGCTTGCTTTCCATCTTCGGCCAAATCAACTTTTACGTTGTTTTTCTTGTTGCTTACTAAGTCATAAAACAATTCTCTATTTAATTGATTGTCATCGACATACAAAATATTAATGTCATTGATTTCTTGAATTGGTTCTTCAATAATCTCTCCGGCCGACTTTTTAAATTCAAGCTCAAATGAGAATGATGTTCCTGAACCAAATGTGCTTTCTACTTCAATGTTCCCACCCATTAATTCAACAAGCTGTTGAGTAATTGGCAAGCCTAGCCCAGTACCACCATAATTCCGAGTTGTATGTACCGTTTCTTGCTCATATCGATTAAATATCTGTTTTAAACTACTTTGACGAATACCTTTTCCGGTATCTGAAACAGTAAATTTAATCTTGACCTTTTTATCACGTTCTTCAACAAGCCGAACTTTGATTCTAATCTCTCCGGTTCTAGTAAACTTAACTGCATTATCTGTTAAGTTTAATATGATCTGATTTAATCGAACAGGATCTCCACGTAAATTTTCTGGGATTGATTCATCAAAATCATTTATCAACTCAACCTCTTTATTGTGAAGCTTAAAAATTAACGTGTTGATAATGTTATTTACAAGACCATATAGAGGTAAATCAACCGATTCCAACTCAATCGAACCGCTTTCAATTTTTGACAAATCGAGGACATCATTAACTATATGGAGAATATTCTGAGCGCTTCCTTTAATCGTATTTAGATATTCTTTTTGTCCTAAATCCAAGTTGGTCTGTTCTAGTAATTGAGTTACTCCTACTACCGCATTTAATGGCGTTCTTATTTCATGACTTGTGTACGTTAGGAATTTTTCTTTTTCCCTTTCGGACTCTTCCGCAAAAAGCTTGGCTTCCGCTAGTTCATTATTTGTTTTTTGCTTCTGCTGATTTATAAAGAACAAATAGGCAACTGCGATACACAGCAACACAACAATTACCACGAATAACATGATACGCTCACTGCGACTTTCCGCCTCAGCTTTTCTCGCTTCTTGCTGTTGTTTTAACATTTGATTTTCACGAAGTATTTTTTGATTTTGAATTTGGGTTTCTAGTTCAGAAATTTCACTTACACCTTTGATTGCATTAACCAATTTCAAAAATCGATAGGCATTTTCATAATTATGGTTCCCCTCATATACTTCTGACAATACTTGATAGCCTTTCGCTATGTAGTCTTTTAAACCAATTTCAGTCGCTAGTGTTAAACTTGTTCTGAAGTATACTAGCGCTTCATCTTGAAGGCCTTTTTCCTGCTTTAGACAACCTAATTCATAGCAAAGGATCGCCTGTTTGTCTTTCCTTACTAATTTCTCATTTATATGAAGCGCTTTATCAAATGAATCATATGCTAAATCATTATCATCAGATTTCAAATACCCGTTACCCAAATTAGCTAAGCAATCCGCAATTAATGATTCAATGCCCGAATTATTTGCAGTTTCTAACGCTAAATCAAAATAACCGATGGCAGTATTGTATTCTGTCAGCTTAGTATACCAGTCACCAAGGGCCGAATAACACTCAGTTAACAACTCTTCGTTTTTGATTTTTAAGGCCGTTTCAAGTGCTTCATTTAAATGACCCAGTCCAATATGGTTTACGTCTTTTTCTGTATAGGATTTGCCAAGTAATATTTTACTCTTCACTTTGGCTTTCATACCCCCTATTTCATCAGCAACAGAATAAGCTTTATTGAAATAAGATCGGGCTACAGGGTCATTACCAATTAGCAACTCTAGCTTACCCAAAGAGGTAAGAGCTCTCATCTCTCCTTCCTTATTCTTGATGTTTTGGTAGATTGTCAGAGCCCTTTGCGCATGTTCCAGCGCGGATTCGATTCGATCTAATCCTTCTACTTCACTCAATTGAAGAAGTAAATCGGCAGTTTTGAAATGATCCGTTTCTATTGAAAGTTTCTGGGTAATTTCGTGTGCCTTTCGAAGGTTTTGTGAATAAATTGTGCCACAAAACATTCCCAAGACGCATAACAAACTTGTTGCTACCATCTTCGTGAAAAGATCACGCAGATTTATTCTTGTCATTAACTTGAGCAATGTGCTAGAGTAGTACCCTAATACCTGTTTTTGCTTGATTTAGTTTCAATCTCAGGCAATTATATTCAATTTAGCTTTTGAAGCAAAAATAATGGGACCAAATACAATTGCTTTGCTGCAATCGATTCAAATTAAATGATCATCGAATTTCAGAGCCTGTCTCAATTTCTATTTCAGGAGTAACAAAAGCCAATTTTCCATCACTATCTTCTGCCATTAAGACCATTCCTTGAGATTCTATTCCCCTTATTTTTCGAGTTGCCAAATTTAATAGAATGCTCACTTTTTTTCCGATAATTTCTTCCGCTGAATAATGTTCAGCGATACCCGAAATCACAGTCCTCTGATCAACCCCTGTATCAACTTTAAGTACTAATAACTTGTCTGCATTAGGGTGTTTTTCAGCAGATAGAATATGTCCAACTCGAACATCCATCTTCATAAAGTCATCAAATTGAATCTCATTTTTCATAGGAGGAAATTTTGAATTACTCGTGGTACTAACGTCAGCTGGTTGCTTTAATTTATTGATTTGCAGTTCAATTGTTTCATCATCAATTTTAGGAAACAAAACTTCGCTTTGGCCCAATTGGTGGTTGTCTGGAACTAAGTCGGCCCGACCTAATTCGGCCCAGTCTTGAGTTTCAAGATTCATCATTGACCTTAACCTTGAAGTTGAAAATGGTAGAAAAGGATCAAATGCTATTGCTAGATTTGCAGCAATCTGAACAGCAACGTTCATTATTGTAGCTACTCTAGACTCATCGGTTTTAATTACTTTCCAAGGCTCAGTCTCAGCAAAGTATTTGTTACCAATTCTTGCCAAGTTCATCGATTCTGAAAGCGCTTCTCTAAACTTAAAATCGTTTAACGCTTTTGTAATTTTGTCTTTAACCGCATTAATATCAACCAGCACTTCATTGTCAATTGGAAGTAGCTGCCCTTTACCAGGAACAACGCCATCGTAGTATTTTTTAGAAAGTACCAATACCCTATTTATAAAATTACCAAAGATGTCTGCGAGTTCATTATTATTTCTAGCTTGAAAATCTTTCCAAGTAAACTCGCTATCCTTACTCTCTGGAGCTATTGAACACAACACGTACCTAAGAATATCCTGTTGATTCTCAAAATCTTTTAAATATTCATGAAGCCAAACAGCCCAATTTCTACTGGTTGAAAACTTATCACCTTCTAAATTCAAAAATTCATTGGCTGGAACATTGGTAGGTAAATTATAACCCCCGTGCTCTTTCAAAATAATCGGAAAAATGATGCAATGAAATACGATGTTGTCTTTGGCTAAAAAATGAATTAATTCAGCTTCATCATTTTTCCAATATGACTCCCAATCTTTATTATTATGCTTCGCCCATTCTTTGGTCGCACTTATATACCCTATTGGCGCATCAAGCCATACGTAGAGAACTTTCCCATCTGCATCTTCAAGCGGAACTTTAACTCCCCAATCTAGATCTCGGGTCATTGCTCTTGGTTGAAGTCCACCGTCTATCCAACTCATGCATTGACCAGTTACCTGATTTCTCCATTTCTTCGGATCGTGGTGCTGCTTTCCATCTAAAACGCCCTCTTTAATCCATTTTCTCAACCATTCTTCGTGGTTTTGCATTGGAAGGTACCAATGTGATGTTTGCCTGAGAACCGGCTCATTTCCGCTTATTGTAGAAACCGGGTTGATCAATTCCATGGGGCTTAAGTCACTTCCACATTTTTCACACTGATCACCATATGCATTTGGGTTCTGACAATTAGGACATTCCCCTTTTATATATCGGTCTGCTAAAAATTGATCATGCTCCTCGTCATAATACTGCTCGCTCGTCTTCGTTGTGAAGGCTCCTTTATCATTTAATGTTTTAAAAAATGATTGTGCCGTTTCGTGATGTATCGTCTCTGAAGTACGATGGTAGATATCGAAACTTATTCCGAAATCTAAAAAAGATTGTTTGTTAAGCGTATGATACTCATTCACGATTGCCTCAGGTGTAGTGCCTTCTTTTTTTGCCCTTAACGTAATTGCCGCACCATGCTCATCTGATCCACAAATGAAGACAACATCTTCGTTTTTTAACCTTAAATACCTAGCATATATATCTGCTGGAACATAAACACCTGCAATATGACCTAAATGCAAAGGTCCATTTGCATAAGGAAGTGCTGCTGTTATGGTATGTTTCTTACCGCTCATCTATCGAAAATTCGACCAAATATAGTAAGGAAAGACCACTCATGTAATAGAAGTTTCTTTTTGAAACAAACTAGCTGTTAAAAACGTTAGTATATTAGTAGCGATATGCTATCAATTTAATATCACATAAAATGACAAACGAAAAAGAAATAAAAGGAGTCCCGGGAATTGTAATGTTCCTATTAAGTCTTATACTGATTGGAGGAGGAATTACAGCTATAGCGGTCACAAAAAACCCAGCTTTCGCTGCATCCATAGTACTTGGCGTAGTGCTTTTACCCGGTTTATTCATCGTTTCACCTAACAGCTCAAGAGTACTAGTGCTTTTTGGAAAATATACGGGAACCGTGAAAAATAACGGGTGGTTTTGGGTCAATCCATTTTACACAAAACAAAAAATTTCACTACGAGCAAGAAACTTCGATTCAGAGCGAGTAAAAGTGAACGACAAATTAGGTAACCCGATTATGATCAGTGTAATATTAGTCTGGAAGGTGAAGGACACGCATGCTGCTGCTTTCGATGTTGACAATTACGAGCACTTTGTTCGTGTACAAACCGATGCTGCTGTAAGAAAGTTGGCGGGTATGTACAATTATGACAACTTCGATGATCCATCGGAAGTATCTCTTAGATCGGGAATGGAAGAGGTAAATCTAGCGTTAGAGAGAGAAGTAGAAGAAAGACTTACAATTGCAGGTATTGATGTCCATGAAGCTCGAATTGGATACTTAGCGTATGCGCAAGAAATTGCAAGTGCGATG
>JBLIOB010000131.1:0-10882 GCA_047639575.1 Parvicellaceae bacterium | reverse complement strand
GAACGTAAAAATTATCTGGAATTGTAGCAATTAATTTTTCAAATCTGTCATTACTTATTCGAAGCTCCTGTTCATTTTCAATGTTATCTGTAACGTCCTCTGCACGAATAAGACCGTAGTAATCATTTTCATATTCAAAAAGAGAAAGATTGATTTTACATTTGATGTGCTGTTTGGTCTTAATATTCTTAATATTAAATATATAAATCCATTTTTTTTCTTTATAAATTTGCTCTTTAATGGTTTCATACATTGGCTCCGGAAACGATGCCAGTCCAACGTCAAACCAGGCCTTTCCTACAACATCTTTTTTATCTACTAAGCCGAATAGATCAAGAGCGGTATTATTACAATCAATGATAATTCCACCCTCTAATTTTATAACAAACGAGGCATCAAAATTATCATTAAAAAAAAGTTGAAAATGGTCTAACATTATTCCACGGGCTCAAGCTTTGGCCTAAATTTAACACCATCTAATTTATACTCGATTCCGTTCTTATACAAGATCGTGAGTATAATTTCTCCGTTTTTATTATATTTTTTCCAATCACCCTCTTTCACACCAGTCTCATATTTACCTTCTTCTTTAAGCCTCCCATTGGGATGATAATACTTGTGTTTTCCAATGGCCATACCACTAATATATTCGCCTGTAAATGACAGGACCTTTTTAAGCTCTTTGCTACTGTCTTCCTTGTCTTCAACCTGATAGTAAAATGTCCATAACCCTGTTTTTTCTCCATCTGAAAATTCTCCTTCTTCTGTATGATCACCTACGTTATAATACCATTTTCCGTCCGGAATTCCGTCCACATATTCACCACTGGTTATAATATTTCCAATCGTATCATATTCGAAACTTTCTCCATCTTCTTTCCCTTTTCTAAACGATTCCTTCCTTTTTATTCTTTTTTTGGTATAATACCATCTCCAATCACCATGAGGCTGACCGTTTTTGTATTTTCCTTTTTGTTCTAAATCACCATTATCAAAAAAGTAATTCCACTCATTAACTTTTAATCCATTTCTGAACTCCCCAATAGCTTTAGTATCTCCATCCTCAAAATAATATTTCCATTCACCTTGTTTTAATGATGAAGAATCCAATAATCCCTCTGCATAAACCGTATCATTTTTATATAAATAACAGTTAATCACAATTCCTGTTTTATCAAATTCACGATAAACACCTTGTTTCATTCCATTATTTTCTCCACCGATCATATGAACTTCGCCTGTTGAATAATAAATTCTATTCAGTTCGAAAAATACCATGTCTTCTGATGCTTCTAATACTTCACCATCTTTAAATTTATCCATTGACTTCATTCCGCCTTTAGGATCAAATTCTCTTACAATTCCGTCAATTTTATTATTCTTAAAACTTCCAACCCACTTTTCTTTGCCATTCGGATAGTACTCCTTCCAAACTCCAGTTTTATTTCCATTTTCATCTAATCTATTAATCTTTTCTTGATCTCTTAAATACCCGCCATAATAATCTTCTATTGTGATAATTGTTCCTTCTTCGCTATATTCCATGGCTTTACCTTCTTCTCTTCCTTGATCAAAATTGACTTCTTTTCTAAGCTGACCATTTCCATAAAATGATTTTTCTATTCCATTCTTCTGATTATTTATGAAATTTACCTCAGATAAAACATTACCTGCACCATCGAAAGTTCTTGAAAGTCCGTTTTTCTTATTGTCTTTATAAGAGATCTCGTTATCCAGTGTTCCAGAGTCACTATAAAATTTCCAAACACTATCTAATTTTAAATCAACTCTGTTTCCTTCGGTTTTAAGTTCACCGTTTTCATAATAGGTTTTCCAAAATCCGTCAGGTTTGCCATCTTTAAGTTCTCCTTCGGAAGATTTATTTCCATTTGGATAATAGAATGTATTAAAACCATTTGGATCGACTTGACCAGATGTTTGAGCAAATGAAATTAATTGACTAAAAATCAATAAAAAAATGAGGGGCGATGTTTTCTTTAAAAATGACTTATCCACGTTATATATAAAATAAAAACTTTTTTAAATAAAATCTATTAATGTTATTAGGGCTGTTAACAAGTGTATAAATATCTGCAATTTTTCTTGCGTATGTATCTTTTGAAATGTTTATAACATATTATGAACAAATAATATTGTTCCAAGTTGCTGTAAACACTCATTTAAGTCGACTTTATTAACAATTAGAAATAAGACCATTTATCGAAAAGTCTTAATAAGTTATTTTAAAATAAGCCTCTTTTTATGTGTATAAAGTGCTCATAAATTGTCTATAACTAAATGCCGAAAAACTTGACATTTGCTATAAGAGGTTTGTATGGTAAAAAAACAACATGAACCTCAACTTAGTTGTTAGCAGTTTATGAACAGGATATACACCGATATTTAAGCAAATTGTTCATAACCATGTTAAGCACCATTCATACAGTATTTTAGGATGGTTTAGCAGAGTATGTTATTTTTGGACCAAGAGTTATTCAAAATTGAATAGTTAAAATATTAAAGAATGAAAGTAGCAATTGGATGTGATCATGCAGGTTTTGAACTTAAAGAAGTTTTAAAAAAGAAATTAACCGACATGGGAAACACGGTAGAAGATTGTGGCACATACTCTACAGAAAGCACTGACTATCCTGACTATGCTCACGCTGTTGCGTCAGGAATAGAAAACGGAACTTTTGAATTAGCAGTGTTAATATGTGGCAGTGGAAATGGAATAAGCATGACAGCTAATAAGCATGAAAATGTTAGATCTGCCATTTGTTGGACAAAGGAGATAGCAGAGTTAGCTCGCCTTCACAATAACGCTAATATTCTAACATTACCCGCAAGATATATTGCTAAAGAACAAGGAGTGGAAATTTTAGAAACGTTTTTTGGAACTGATTTTGAAGGAGGAAGACACGAAAGAAGAGTGAATAAAATCAACTGTTAATGAAAAAGGGAATAGGATACTTGGCGCTTGCAATTGTAGTTGTTAGTTGCGCAGGAAAGAAGGCTGTTGTAATTGAACGTAACGAAACCGCAATAAAGTACGCTGCGAGGATAACGGCATCTGATTTAGAAGACCATCTTAGAGTAATTGCATCTGATGAATACGAAGGGCGAGAAACTGGAATGGCAGGACAAAAGAAAGCGGCTGCCTACATTCAAAAATATTACGAGAGTATTGCAGTGCCAGGGGGAATGAAAGACAAATCTTATCAGCAGTCATTTCCATTAATGGTGAAGGACCCAAAGAACATAGAAATGTCAATTCTTAAATATGCTGTGGGAGAAGCAGATGATCGACCAATGAAGATTGATTTGACTTATTTGGATGACTTTTATTATTCAGGTGGATTTTCTGATACGACCATTAAAAACCTAGAGATGGTTTTTGTTGGATATGGAATTAAAGATGGGGATTTTAATAGTTACTCGGTTGATGTTAAAGGTAAGGCAGTAATAATGCTTCATGGCGAGCCAGAAGGTCAGACTTTTGTAAAAGACTGGGATAACTGGAGATTAAAAAGAAGAACTGCGAGGGCTCAGGGAGCAGCGGCCGTTTATACAATTAGACCAGACTTTAAAGAACGGGTAGAGCGTATGCGATTTTTCGTGGAGAATCCTCAAATGCAATTGCATAATAAGGGAAGAAAAAAATATGACGTAATTCCAAATTTTTATATCCCAGATTCGCTAGCAAATATTCTATTAAATAAATCACGAAGTGAACTTGCTGCAATTGGGAATAAGAAAGCCTGTGTTGAAACTGGTTTGAGGGTGGATATAAGATCTTTCTTTCAAAACACCGACTACTCCTCAGAAAATGTGCTTGGTTTTATTGAGGGCTCAGATTTAAAAGACGAAGTAGTCGTTCTTTCTGCTCACTACGACCATATTGGATATGACAATGGAGAAATATGTAATGGAGCAGATGATGATGGTTCTGGTACGGTCGCAGTTTTGGAAATGGCAGAAGCATTTGCGAAAGCTAAAAAAGACGGACATGGCCCGAGAAGAAGCATACTTTTTCTGAATGTTTCAGGTGAAGAAAAGGGGTTGTTAGGCTCTCAATACTATGTAGAAAACCCTGTTTATAGTCTTGAAAACACGGTTGTTGATTTAAATGTAGATATGATTGGAAGGATAGACACCGCTTCAAGACACGCTGATGGTAAATACATTTATTTAATAGGGGCAGACAAGTTAAGTAAAGAACTTCATGAGATTTCGGAAGGATGTAACACGACTTATTCTAATATCAATTTGGATTATACATACAATGACGAAAGTGATCCGAACAGATTTTATTATCGTTCAGACCATTATAATTTTGCGAAGAACGGTATTCCTGTAATTTTTTATTTCAGCGGTGTGCATGAAGATTACCATAAACCCACAGACGAAGTTGACAAAATAATGTTCCCAAAAATGACGAAGATAGCGAGGCTAGTTTTCCATACCGCTTGGGAAATTGCAAATCGGGATGAAAAACCGAGTTTAGATTAATCCAGCTTAAGCTTCTTCTTGTAGTAAATCTTTTAGGAAAATGGTAATGCGCTCCTTGTAATTATCGTAGTATGCGCCAGTTCCAGGACCATAGAATCCGGTATGAATTTTTCTAACTTTTCCGGAACGGTCAATAAATACAGAAGTAGGGAAAGAAATGACTTGATTTAACTGAGGAAGCGCTTCTTTAGCTTCTGCTTTTCCAGACGATCCACCCACGGCCATTTCATACTCTACATCTAAAGCTTCCATGAAATCTCTTATTCTTGCTTTCTTACCGTCTAGAGATTCCGGTCTTTCAAACCCAAGTCCGATAATATCTAGTCCTTCATTTTTAAATTCAGTATATAGATCATTGTAAAACAAACTCTCGTCTTTGCAATTTGGACACCACGACCCAAACACTTGAACGATTACCACTTTTCCATTGTAATCATTTGATGGATACTTAATTGAATCTGCATTCACTCCAGGGAAGGCAAACCTGAATGGTTGATCGGGGTCGATAAGATAAGTTAAGGAGTCAGGATGTGTTAATTCAAACTCAGGATTTAATGTTGCAGTCCATAAATCGTCAGTATAATGCTTTCCAGAATAGAACTCACCTTTTAACGAGTCACCAGATTTAACAGCTTTAAATAGAAATGCATGTGACCCATCGAAACAGGACAGGTACAAAGAATCATTTATAATATTGCCTTGTAAATATCTGTAATCGCCAGTTTCAGTTAGAAAAGTTCCAGTAGCGGTATTCCCCGTTTGTTCAAAGACACCAATTGCTTTTTCAGGATCATTATTTACGCCAAAAGTCGTCTCCCATTTTCCATCAAAGTTAGCAGAGCTATTATTTACAGCATGATTGAATCGTTGATTAGGCGTTGAAGTAATCTCCGCAGTAAATGGAATTCTATAGTTAGTTTTAGCATAGTTAATCCAGTAGCCAGCTAGGTGAGAATCATCGGTAAGCATAAATTTAAATTCAGAATCAAATGCCGGCATTTTGAAATGGATAGAATCGTCCATTTGATCTAATTTAGTTTCAATCTTTTCAGAAGAATTGGATATTACTAAGGACGTACCATTAACCGTAAAGTTGAACGGAATGTAATTTCCTGAGGGCAAATTTAGTTTTCCAATCCAATCACCATTTTTCAAGGCGCCCTCAGAATCATTTTGAGCGGATTCTAAAGGGTCAGCTATTTCGATTTCTTCCGTGGTTGTTTCACAAGAAGCAAAGCCAATCAAGGCAAATAAGAGTAGAGAGTAACTTTTCAAACAAGACATTTTATTTTCCTAAGACAATTATATTGAAAAGAAATTAAACTATAGGCACAGTTTTAGCCCAACTTTTGAAAAGCTAACTAATTCATCTAAAAGCGGGGAGCCTCCCAAAACGTCTGATTAATTTTCTTTTTAAGGTCTGCATCTTTCTATTAGGAGGATGCAACCTTTTTTCTACATTAGTAGTCTATGGTTCAGAAGGGGAAAGATATGACAGATCTGGAGCTTGTAGATGGTTGCGTTAATAAAGACCCAAAGGCTCAAAGAGAATTGTATAATCGATTCGCTTCGAAGATGTTAGGTGTATCTTATAGATATGCAAATAGTCAGGAGGAGGCTCAAGATGTTTTGCAAGACGCATTTATCAAAGTATTTGAACGAATAAGCTCGTTTAAAAAAGATGGTTCTTTGGAAGGATGGATTAGAAGAGTAGTTGTGAACACATCGCTCGATAACATTAGAAAAACCAAAAAGGAAAAGTATAATGTTTCACTAGCAGAAGCGGAATATTTAGCATCAGACAAAGATTTTATAATCGAAAGTATGAGTGCTAAAGAATTGCTTCAATTGCTAAAAACATTGCCATTGGGTTATAGAACAGTTTTTAACTTATATGCAATAGAAGGGTATTCACATAAAGAAATAGCTGATCAGTTAGATATTTCTGAAAACACTTCAAAATCGCAGTTCTCAAGAGCCAAAGCCTTTATGAGGAAACTTATAGAGCAATACGAATTAGATTAGAGTGAAAGCAAAAAAAGGAATAGAAGAGATTTTAAAGGACAAGTTCGATAGTTTCGAACCGCAAGTTCCTGATTCTATCTGGGCTAATGTGGAAAGCAGCATTGGATCCGGAGCATCTTCAGGTGGAATCCTTTCTACGATTGTAGGCAAAATTGCCGCGGTAGTAGTTGGAGGAACCATAATTGCAGGATCTATTTATGTAATAAGCAATCAAGTAACAAATAAGGACAAAAGTGACCTTCAAATTGAAGTATCACTACTTCCAATAGAATCAACTAAAACACCTTCTGACTTAATTAATTCAGATATTTATCCGCCACTTACAACGGAGTCGAAGGTTGTTTTAGTTGATACTACGGAAGGCTGGGAAGATACCTCAGAACCAGTTGTACTTAGAATCAAAACACTTACCAAAAAAGACAAAGACGATAAAAAACAAGATTACGGAAGTTATGCTGACATGCATATGACCCAATCTACTCGTACTGTTATTACATTACAAGACCTTGAGAACTTAACCCCGGAAACGGAACAACTGCGAGATGAAAACGCACCTACTGAAGACATAACGCTGGTAGTGGAAAAACTTGAAGAGGACGGGAAACTATTCGCTACTATAAACGCTTCTGTTGTTGGCGGGAATGCTCCATTAGAAGTAGATTTTACGCAGTATTCATCTGAAGGAAAAATCAAATGGGTATTTGGAGATTTTACCGATGATTCTTTCAAAGAGTCCCCAACTCATACTTATGAAGAGCCAGGACGGTATGTCGTTTCTTTAATAATAGAAGCACACGGAGAGTTTATTCAGGACGAAAAAGTGATAGAAGTAACAGAGTCTTTGGCAAACGAAAATGATGAGCCATTGCCTGCATCTGAAATTAACTACAAACCTAACGTGTTCACACCTAACGGAGATGGAAACAACGATTTCATGCTAGTTGGAACGGAGAACATGGAACAATTTCATTTCATATTGATGGGAAGAAGCGGAAGCGACATTATTTTCCAAACAAACGACCCTTCTTTCAAATGGGACGGCAACCTTAAAGGCGGAAAGACGATAGCTAGCGGAACTTACGTCTACATTATCATAGCCACAGGAAAAGACGGCAAGGTGTATGATGTCCCCGGTCAGTTGAGTGTAAAGTAAATTTTTTAAAATCATTCTAAATTGCAAATTCAGCTGATTATTATATTAATGCTGGTATTTCCGAATGTAATCTTGTGTCAAGACCTTACATTACAAACCAACCTCCCTGCTCAAATTAAAGAAACCTCGGGGTTGATTTTGCTTAATCAACAATTAGTAACTCATAATGATTCTGGAGGCGAGCCAGAACTTTATGAGATAGATTCCTTAACCGGGTCAATAACAAGAACCGTAGTAATTTCCAATGCGACCAACCAAGACTGGGAGGAAATTTGCCTAGACGACAGCTATATATACATAGGAGACTTTGGAAATAACAACGGGAGTAGAACAAACTTAATGGTCTACCGAATACCCATTTCAGATTATCTAACAACTCCAAATGACACGGTGGTAGCCGACACTATTCTCTTTGATTATTCAGACCAAGTAGACTTTACGCCTACTACATTTTCTACAAATTTTGACGGAGAGGCAATGATAGCTTATAATGACAGCTTGTATATTTTCTCAAAAAATTGGGGAAATAGTAGAACTAATATTTATTCTTTACCAAAAGTGCCAGGTACTTATTCTATTAATAGGGTTGATAGCCTGGATAGTCAGGGGCTAGTTTGCGGAGCGACTATTGACACAAATACCAATAAAATTGTTTTGATAGGTTATAGTTTTGTTTCATCATTCACTGTAGAGATCGATAGTTTTTTAGGCAACAATTTTTCTAATGGAGTTATAGAAAGAAACTTGATTTCAAATGGAAGCGGGGCACTTTCTCAAACTGAAGCTATTGCCTTTTCAAGACTAGACCATTACTTTGCAAGTGCTGAAGAAACAAGTGGGGATAGTGCTGCCTTGTATAAAATGGAAATACTAGAACCCAGCAGCGTTCCGTTAATTAATCGAATTGAAATTGAAATCTTCCCCAACCCTTCTGCGGAGTTAATTCATGTAAATTGTAAAGGGCTAATTCGCTTGGAGCTTTATAATATTCAATGCCAATTGACCAGAATGACACATGAACAAAGTATAAGCGTCAAAGGCCTTCGCGCTGGCACTTATTTACTTAGGGCGTTCACAGTAGATGGTCAATCTTCCCTTCATAAGGTGATGGTGAAATAGCATAAGCCCTCTATCGATAAATAAAATTCAACAATCGAATAATCTGATTTGATTAGCACTAGATAGATTAGCGTTTCGTTAATCCGTTTTTCTTAACATCTTGCTATGAATCATTTCATATGGAAAAACTCCAAGATGTGTTTCACTTTTATACCTTGCCTTAGTGATGATAGGAAAGACTCTGTTGATAGTTTTGATTTTGGTGTTGCCCTTAATTGGTGTAGCAAAAGACAGCCTGCGTATCGAATTTTCTCCAATTGGAGGGTTTTATACGGGTGCTCAGACCATCAAATTGACCTCGCCTGTAAAGGGGGCAAGCTTGTTTTATACAACAGATGGAAGCATTCCTTCCAGTGGGTCTCGTAAATATAATGGCTCAATTTCAATTTCAAAATCTGTTGTAATACGCGTAAAAGCCTACATCAAAGGGAAGCCAACAAATACATTTACCAACAGTTATTTTATTGATAGGAAATTTACACTTCCGGTAGTTTCCATCGCTACTAATGCAGCGAACTTTTTTAGCCCAGATAGAGGCATATATGTAAAGGGCTGTTGCGCAGACTCCATGCAACCTTACCAAGGCGCTAATTTTTGGAAGGGCTGGGAACGACCTATAAATATTGAATATTATGAGGCAGATGGTACACAAGGAATAAACCAACGTGCGGGAATTCGAATCTTTGGAGGTTTCAGCAAAGGCTTACCTATGAAGTCGTTGGCTATTATTTCCCGTAAGAAATATGAAAAAAAGTACTTTAAGTATAGCATTTTTAAAGAGAAGAAAAAGATTAAGAAGTACAAAACTTTTATCCTTCGAAACTCCGGGGGGGACTTTAATAAAACTCACTTTAGAGATGCCCTAATCACCCAAATTTCCAAACCTTCAGGTGTTCCTATTCAAGCTTACCAGCCGGTAGCGGTCTTTATTAATGGAGAGTATTGGGGAATTCACAATGCCAGAGAAAAAATTAATGAATATTATTTCAAGTACAATAATGGAGCTGATGTAGATTCTATTGACATTATGAAACATCGCAACGACTTGCAAGTAGGAAATCGAAAAGCATATAAAGCATTGTTAACCTACATGCGAAACACTACTTTCTTAGAAAACCAAGAAATAGAAGAACTCGATAAAAAAATGAACATCGATAATTACATCGATCATCATTTAGCTCAGGTTTATTGCGATAATGGAGACGCAGGCGGCAACATCCGATATTGGAGACCTCAAAAAGATAACGCTCGCTGGAACTGGGTTTTGTTCGACACAGACCTTAGCATGGGAATTGGGAATTGGAAAGCTTACAAAGTGAACACACTGAATGAGATGACCGTTAAAAGCAATGAAAAATGGCCAAACCCGGCTTGGTCAACTTTTATTATTCGAAAACTCCTGGAAAACGACAGCATCAAACAGCTTTATATTGCAAGGTGTGCTAATTATTTAAATACTATTTATTCGGAGAAAACAGTTGTAGACAAAATTGATGAGATTCAAAATTTGATTTCTACAGAAATGGATTTTCATCGCGTAAAATGGGGTGGTAAAAAAGAAGTTTGGGAGCGAAATGTTCAAGTACTAAGAGATTATGCGCTCCACAGACCTCACTATATGAGGATTCATATGCAAACGGAATTTGGGCTTTTTGACACGGTCAACATTGGTCTTGATGCAAATGTAGAAGGCCTGGAGAATCTGACCTTAAATGGAATGAATATTAAAGGCGAATTCAAAGGAGTTTATTTCAAACAATTTCCACTAAACTTGAAGGTTAAGGTAAAGACAGGTTATGTTTTTAAAGGTTGGAAAGGCGCGGATAAAGAAGGCGAGAAGATTACGCTTTTTCCGAAAGGTGACTTAACGTTAGTTCCAATTATTGAGAAACGAGTTCAAAGCGAAAACTGGAATAAAATTGTTTTTAACGAACTTAGTTTTGCCCAAGACACGACTAAACCAGAGCAAGATTGGATTGAACTTTATAATCCTTCTAAGGAATCTGTGGAACTCAAAGGATGGACATTGCAAATTAGCTATGTAAAGAAAAAGGTAAAAATAATTGACTTTAC
>JBLIOB010000130.1:0-10958 GCA_047639575.1 Parvicellaceae bacterium | reverse complement strand
TCTTCAATTTTAGAGAGGTTATTCACAGTTGTGTTTTCGTCTCCCTCTATAGTGCCGCCAAGTAATTGGGCAATTTGTCCTGCCGAAAATTCCATTGCCCCAAAATTATAAAAATATGTGACCCCATCACACCCAATATTGCTTATACCTGAATAAACGACTCCCGATTGACGTAATTTCGCATTAAATAGGCCGAAGTATGGACTTAGATTAATGCTTAATTACATGTCTAAATCGTCACGACTTCCACCACTATCTTCGGGTCTTCCGCCCCGATCTCCACGCTTCTTACGTTTCGACTCCATTTTTCCAAATCGATAAGAGAATGTTATGTTAAGGGTTCTTGACATCCTTTTATTACTGAATTCTTGAGTAAACCCAGTCCCTACAGAACTGTATGAGAATTGTCTTGTATTAAAGGCGTCTTTTAATCTTAAACTAAAGCTGGCTTTATTTTGCCAGAAAGAGTATTTAGCCATTAAATCTGCAGATGTAAAAGGACCACTCGTTCCTTGCAAGCTAACAAACCCAGAAAAATATTTTGCACTCGCTTGAATCGAGAACTGCTTATTAACTTTAAAGGTCGCCATAACTCTTCCGAAGTAAGTTATACCAGCAATATTTAAATCAGACTCTACATTAGATCCATCTAATATGTTTTGGGTGAAAGTGAAACTAGAATTGATGTTAAGCCACTTCTTCACATTAGTAATGAAGACCAACTCTAATCCATAGTTATAGGCTTTGTTAATGTTGAAATAGGTCAAAGTCCCTACTCCAGAAGTATCAACCGACCTCAGTCGAGTAATTACATCGTTGGTTTGCTTAAAAAACAGAGAGGAAGAAAATGTATTTTTCTTGCTGTATTTCATAAACCCTAGCTCATAAGAATTGATGTATTCAGGTCTTAAAAATGGATTTCCGACTCTAATGTTAGCAGGATCAGAGAAGTTGGTAAATGGATTCACGGAACGCATAGACGGTCTATGAATTCTTCTACTATAACTAACTTGAATCTCCGTTTTTTCGTTAATCCCATAAGCTAGATTTCCACTAGGAAAGAGGCTAGTATAAGGATTCTTAAAGTTTTCGTTGGTTGTTACTAATTGACTCTCCATATCTACCATTTCTGCACGCAAGCCGAATTGATACTTCCACTTTTTCCACTCATTTCCGAATGTTCCATAAAGCGCATGCACATCCTCCTTGTACAAAAAGTTGTTATTTAAAAGGGTGTCGGAGATATAAACTGATTCAACTGAATCGAAGGTTTCCGAGTTGAAGTCATTGTTGATATCCCTGAGGATTGATTTATATCCAAATTCTACTTTACCTTTCTTCTTATATGATGTTGTAAAATCCGCTTGTAACGTGATGATTTGACTATTGCTATTAGTCCAGTTATTTTGGAGATAGGGCTCAATTGCCAGTAAATTACTATCTGTTTCAAAATAGATTTCTTGGATGTCGGTTTGATCAATTCCCTCCGCATGAGAATAGTTGGCTTGAAGCACAAGCTCTTGATTTGCCTTTCTAAATTTTTTCGTGTGATTCAGACCTATATCATAACTGTCACTATTTTTTATTGATTCACTTTCTCGCACAAAAAGGTTTTGAAGTGTTTCAGATGGATCTAGCTCTTTATAAGTTTTGTCGTTGGTGCTTCCAGATAATTTAATGCTATAATTTCCAGATACGGAAAGAACGTTGAATTCATTAAAGTCATAATCGAACCCGCCTTTAATCAAATGACTTTCACGACTTCTGCCGCCAAACGAATACTGATCTAAAAACGGTAAACTGTCATCGAAAAAAGTTTCCCTGAAGGATACATTTTCTCTCCAGCTGTCACTGGATCGATGACCATAATTAGCATACAAGTTCAGTTTACTTCTTCGATAATTTATGTTGGCGGATCCATTTAGACCACCCCAAAGTTTATCGTAATTGTAATTTCCACTATACCCTCCAGAAATAGCTCCATTAAAACCTTGCTTCTTGTCTTTCTTAAGAACCACATTTAATATTCCAGCCATACCATCCGGATCGTATTTTGCAGATGGATTCGTAATTACCTCTATCCGATCTATTGAGCTGGCAGGAATTTGCTCTAAAATAGCTGCTCTGTCGAAACCAGTGAGACTCGATGGTTTTCCATCTATTAAAATCGTAACATTCCCACTACCTCTTAATGAAATGTTTCCATCAATATCTACCTGAACGGAAGGAATTGCCTCTAAAATCTCTGATGCACTTCCAGATTCAGATGAGATTAATTGTGAGACATTGTAGATCTTCTTGTCAAAAGAACTCTGCATGAATTTTTTCTCAGTAGTAATTTCCGCCTGGTCTAACATGCTTTGATCAGGAAGTAATTGAAACTTACCAATGTCGTGAACGAGATTGGAAGGCTTTAGCATGAATCGAAATGATTTCTTTTCATGATATCCTATGAAGTCTATTTTCAAGTAGTGTGGGCCGGGCCTAACTTCAGAGATTTTGAAATAACCTTTTTCATCAGTTACTCCACCTCCAACAAGGCTGTCTTTTCTTGCTAAGTAAATTCTAATAGTTGCAAATTGGATTGCTTCACTCGTTAAAGAATCAAGGACGAAACCAGAAACCGTTCCTATTGCTGGCATACTGGCGTAATTCATTTTTCCGCCTCGCCCACCACGTTCTCCGCCTCTTCCTCCTCCAGGAGGTTGTGCTGATACCGCCAGAACAACTGTAAGTAGAGCTATTGTTATCAGCAACTTCATTGGTTTTATATTTAATAGCTCTGTATTGTAGCTGTAGTTGGCAAAGCTATACAATACAAAGAAAGTCTTCCAATTGATTCAACCAACAGTTGTAAAAATTCAATGAACGTGATGGTGTAGAAAGGAAGCTTAATCCCGTAGCTTAGGATGACAGACGAAATACTTTTTTACTGGCCGAGTTAGCGCTTGAATATTCAAATTGTCTGAAGCTTCGGTAATATCTTTTATATCCCCATTCTTAAAAACTAAATTGATCGAATCTAATTTAGGGTTATAGGCATTGTTGGCGATCTCTTCGTTGATGATTAAGTATTCTGCATCAGTTCTAGAGACTTGATAATAATCCATCACTCCAGTTGTAATGTTTTCCAGTTCTTGTGAGCCGGTTGCTTCTGGATTCATAGTCACTTTAAACAGATTCCTATGAATAATGGCTTTACATAATATGGCTAAAATCTTATCATCAGAATCGATCCAAACTTTAATAGCACCCATTAGATCATAGTCATCTAATTTGGTAAATGCTTCAAGCGTTTCAGTGCCGTTGAAGTCAGTCTGGGTAATTTTATGCGTAAGAAAATGAATAAGTGCTGGTGATCCAAAAAGCTTCGTACCGGAACTAGCAATAAGCTTAGCCCTTTCCAATATTTTAACCAACATAAATTCTGCCGAAATCACCGTTTTATGAAGATATACTTGCCAGTACATCAACCTTCTGGCCACGATAAAATTTTCAACAGAGTAAATTCCTTTTTGCTCAACAACTAATTCATCGTTGACTACATCAAGCATCTGAATAATCCGTTCGCTGCTAACTACCCCTTCAGAAACCCCCGAATAAAAACTGTCGCGCTTTAAGTAATCTAAACGGTCCATATCCAGTTGGCTAGATACTAGCTGGTGTAAGAATTTTTTTGGGTAAGAATTTTTGAAGATTGATATGGCTATATCTAATTGCCCATCAAATTCAATATTTAGTTGTTGCATGATTAGGAGCGAAATCTCCTCATGTGTTATTCCATCAACTAGCGAATGTTCTAATGCGTGAGAAAATGGACCATGTCCGATATCATGAAGTAAAATTGCTACTGTAACGCCAATTGCCTCTTCTTCAGTAATCTCATTACCTTTTTGGCGAAGATTTAAAATCGCCTTTTGCATCAAATAAGTGCATCCTACAGCATGATGAAACCTAGTATGTAATGCTCCCGGGTAAACAAAGTCTGTAAGCCCCAATTGTTTTATCCTTCTAAGTCGCTGGAAATAAGGGTGGTCTATAAGATCTAAAATAAGTTCATACGGAATCGTAATAAAACCATAGATCGGGTCGTTAAATATTTTCTTCTTGTTTACCAATGTCTCTAAGACTACATTTGCTTGGAGCAAAACTATTGAAAAAAAATATAGACGCGTATGAAAGTTAAGATTCTTTGGGCAGATGATGAAATTGATTTACTGAAACCACACGTGATGTTTCTTGAAAGTAAAGGCTATGAAGTGTCAACGGTTAATAGCGGTGATGACGCGTTGGATATGGTTGAAGAGACTCATTTTGATTTAGTATTGCTTGATGAAAATATGCCAGGACTTACTGGATTGGAGACCCTAGATCGAATTAAAGAAAAGCACCCTTCTCTTCCTATTGTGATGATTACAAAAAGTGAAGAAGAGTCAATAATGGAGGAAGCCATTGGCGGAAAGATTGCTGATTACTTGATTAAGCCTGTAAATCCGAATCAAATTTTATTGACGCTGAAAAAGAATTTAGATTCTAAAAGGTTAGTGAGTGAGAAAACTACTTCATCTTATCAAAGAGAGTTTAGACAAATTGCCATGAGGTTGCAAGATCGAATGGATTTTGAAGAATGGACAGAGTTCTACCAGAAGTTGATCCATTGGGAATTGGAACTCGAGAATTCCGAGGAGGAAAGCATGCACGAAATCTTTCAGATGCAAAAAAAAGAAGCGAATCAGCTTTTTTGCAGATTTATCGAGCGAAATTATGCGGATTGGGTAAATCAGGTTGAGCATAGCCCTGTTATGTCTCATGACTTATTTAAACGTAAAGTCGTTCCCCATTTGGGCGAGCAACCAGTAATGCTATTTGTTGTAGATAATTTACGCTATGATCAATGGAGAATTTTAAGAAAAGTAGTTAGCGATTTGTATACGGTGGAGAAAGAAGAAATTTATTATAGCATTCTCCCAACCGCTACTCAGTATGCAAGAAACTCATTATTCGCAGGGATGATGCCTTCGGAAATTCAGAAAAAGCATCCTCAGTGGTGGAGAAATGACGAAGATGAAGGAGGCAAGAACATGTTCGAAGCAGAGCTGTTAGCAGCTAATCTGAAAAGTCTGGGTAAAGATATTAAGCACTCTTATAACAAGATTACGAACTTGGATAAAGGAAAGAAACTAGTTGATAATTTTTCCAACTTACTTCAAAACAAGTTAAATGTGGTGGTGTATAATTTTGTAGATATGTTGTCTCATGCCCGAACGGACATGGAAGTGATTAGAGAGCTTGCTGATGATGAAGCAGCGTATAGATCGTTGACGTTGAGCTGGTTTGAGCATTCTCCTTTATTTGATTTATTTAAGCTTGCAGCAGAGGCTAATATGAAAGTGTTGGTTACTACAGATCATGGCACAATCAAAGTAGATGATCCGATCAAAGTAGTAGGGGATAGAAACACAAATTCGAACCTGAGATATAAGCAAGGAAAGAACCTTAACTATAAAGCCAATGAGGTTTTCGAAGTTAAGAACCCAAAAGATTGTTATTTACCACAGCAGAATATGAGTAGCACGTTTATTTTCGCAAAAGAAGATTCGTTTTTCGTTTATCCAAATAATTACAATCACTTTGTAAAATATTACAGCCATACTTTTCAGCATGGTGGAGTTTCCATGGAAGAATGTCTAATTCCATTTGTTGAGTTGAAAGTAAAGTAATGACCAAGTCATTTAAGCTATCAGAATTACCTGAAGTCGCAGCTGAATTAAGTAAGACTTTAACCAAAGGAGTGGTGGTAGTTGATGGTGATATGGGCGCTGGAAAAACAACTTTAATTTCAGCTATCGCCAAGCAGCTGAAAGTTGAAGATGAACCCACAAGTCCTACCTATGCTATTGTAAACGAGTACTTCTCACCGGTACACGGAACGATATATCATTTTGATTGCTATCGATTGGAATCAGAAGAGGAGGCCTATGACATAGGAATGGAAGAATATCTTTTTAGTGGCAATTATTGCTTTATTGAATGGGCAGATATAATCCAGAAACTTTTACCAGATAATTACGTAAGGGTTACCATTCAAGCAAAGAATGAAATCCGAGTACTAACTGTTGAACAATGACAATATCTGGTGATGCATTGAAATCGCTTGCTCAAGAGGCTGCGCTTTTACCTCAAGAAGAAATGCTGGAAGTGGGGAGGCAAGAGAAGAAACTCTATTTAGGAATTCCTAAAGAAACTTCGTTTAAAGAAAATAGAGTGGCTGTTTCGCCCGAAGCGATTAGTTTGCTAACGGCCCATGGACATGAGGTTGTAGTAGAAACTAATGCAGGTAAATTAGCAAGTTTTTCAGATAATGATTACAGTGAAGCTGGAGCTAGAATAGCTTACGATAGAGAAGAAGTTTTTAAAGCGGATTTAATATTTAAAGTTGCCCCTCCAACTAACGATGAAATCGATATGATGCAAATGCGTCAGACGTTGTTTTCTGCGCTGCAATTAACGGTACAGCCAAAGAATACTTTAGAGAAATTAATGAAGAAGCGAGTTACTGCAATCGCTTGGGATTATGTAAAAGATAATTCTGGAATTTTTCCAGTAATTAGGTCAATGGGTGAATTGTCTGGTAATACAGCAATTTTAAAAGCAGGACAGTACCTAAGTGAAGAAGATGGTCGTGGAATGCTCCTTGGAGGAGTTGCCGGGATAGCCCCTGCGGAAGTTGTAATTATTGGAGCTGGAACTGTGGCTGAATATGCGGCCAGAGCAGCTTTAGGTTTAGGCGCAATCGTTAAAGTATTCGATAACTCAACCTATAAATTGAGAAGGCTGCAAAATTCATTGAATCAAAGAATTTACACATCCGTTATCACGCCAAAGGTTTTAGCAAAAGCATTAAAAAGAGCGGATGTTGCAATTGGTGCATTAAGAGCTCCAGCGGGAAGAACGCCTCTTGTGGTTAGTGAGAAAATGGTGCAGGATATGAAAGAAGGTTCTGTGATTATTGATGTAAGTATCGACCAAGGAGGATGTTTTGAAACTTCAAGAGTTACCTCCCATAAAAACCCGACCTACAAAGAATACGGGATCATACATTACTGTGTACCCAATATTGCTTCCAGCGTTCCAAGAACGGCTTCGTTTGCATTAAGTAACATATTTGCACCGTTGATATTAGACATTGGTGAGGGCGGAGGAATGGAAAAAATCATTCGGTCAAATTCCGGTTTTAGACATGGCGTTTATATGTATAATGGAACTTTAACCTCTTCTTATCTAGGTGATACATTCGGATTGCCATATAAGGACCTCAATCTGATTATGGCAGCATTTTAATTTTTGAAATGTCAAGTAAGGGTGTGGCGTAAGAGTATACCCAAAGTGTAGTTAAAAAGTGGTAGTGGGTACTGCCACTCTTTTTTTTGTCCAAGAAATCAGTAATTACGGATTTAGATTACTTAATTTCGAAGCATGAAAATAGGAAGAAGACTTCGTGTTTATATGGTAGGAGTGGGCATGGGTTTAATGGCCGCTTATTTCATGTTCGGAACTCGAAGCTGCGATTGGACCCCTGGAAATAGGGTGATTAACCTAATCGAACATTCACAAATTTCAATTTCTGATTTCAAAGCTTGTGAAATGAAGTGCTATGGGCTTACTAAAACCGATTTGTTTCATGTAATCAATGATGGAGAAGTTTCATTTTCGGAGAGCAAAACAGGAGGAGATTTAAAAGAGTATTTAGTAAGCAATGGTAAAGTTACCGTGATGTTTCATTTGGATATGAGAGATTCAACAGTACAAGTAGGTAAGTTCGTTGGCTTCTCAGCGCCATGCGAATGTGAAACTGCCTCGAAAGAAAACTTAAGTGTCTTGTACAAGCCGAATGATCTAGTTTTAGAACAACTGATTGAGAATGAATTTCAAATCACGAGTAGAAATGACTGCTATTTTAAATGTCATAAACTGGATAGTGCATATGCCAGGTCAGTACTAGACGATGGATTAGTGTTAAATGATTTCAGTTTTCCTCAAGGAAAGCCAAATCCTACTTTTTGGATACAGAAAGTAAGAGAGTCAGACACGCTTTGGTTTCAGTTTGAAAAAGGAACGAAGACAAGAATTCAGCAAATCGTAAGAAAGAATGAGCCTATCACATGCGATTGTGATTAGGTCACATTTATTTACGAGCTCTCCTTCTTTCGATTTCAGAAGTAATTAAGGATAATTCTCTGGTTGTCTGTCCAGCTACGGATGTATTCTCTTCGGCTCTTCTTAGTAGGTAAGGTAAAACTTCCTTTACTGGTCCGTAGGGTACATATTTAGCAACTTTATAGCCATCGTTAGATAAATTAAAACTGATGTGATCACTCATTCCTAGAAGCTGTGCAAAGTAAATTCGCTCGTCCTCTTTTTGTACACCATGTTCTTCCATCAATTTAGTTAGGATCATAGCGCTTTCTTCATTGTGAGATCCAGCACATATGGCCATGTCTTTAATGTTTAAAACACAATATTCCAAAGCATCGTTATAGTCTTTATCGCAAGAGTCTTTACCTGGTTGAATCGGAGATTTGTAATCTAACTCTTCAGCACGGGCCCTTTCTTTTTCCATGTATGCGCCTCGAACTAACTTAAGCCCTAAGAAATATTTGCCCTTAGCCGAAGCATGCAAGTTTTTTATGTAAGCCAATCTATCCCAACGGTACATTTGAGTAGTTGTATAAACAATTGCCCGATCTGTGTTATGTTTGGCCATCATTTTCTCCGCCACCTCATCAATTGCATCTTGGATCCAAGATTCCTCTGCATCAATAAATACCGGAGTGTTTGCGTTCCTAGCCGCACTACATATTCGATCAACTCGATCGTAAAACTCTGATTTTTGCCGACTTTCATCAAGCGATAAGTCAGCTTTAATATTTAATTTTTCTAGTAAGGCAAAAGTGGTAACTCCAGTTACTTTGAACACGCTAAAAGGAATTGACTCTTCTCGATTTGATCTATCAACCGTTCTAATAATTTCTGCGCAAGTATGTTCAAAATCTTCTTCACTCTCTTTCCCTTCTACCGAATAATCTAGGATTGTCCCAACTCGATAAGCCCAAAGATCTTTAATCGATCGGTCACATTCTGCGATCGTTTCACCGCCACAAAACTGTTTGAAAATAGTTGCTTTTACCATTCCCCGAATCGGGAAGCGTATAGCTAACGCAACATTAGTAGCCCATTTGCCAAATGAAACCATCGAATTACTCGAAACCATCTTGAACAATTTATGCGCGCGCTTAAGCTCTACATTGGATTTGCCTTTGAATGCTATTTCTGTATTGTCAAATGATACCATCGGGCGCAAATATAGATAATCAATCAATTAGTAAGAACAACAATTATGTGGTCTATTCTTGTTTTCTTTACACCATGGAAAAGATGAAGAAATTATCGTCAGTAGGTCATGATGTGGTATTTGGAAGCGCTGAACTTATTCTGGCCAATTACTTCAAAGAATTTCCAGATAAACGCCCTATAATAATAGCAGACGAAAACACTTTTGAGTTCTGTTGGCCTAAGGTATTAGGAAGCAGCGACAAGCTAAATGAAGCTGAAATCATTCAATTAGAAAGTGGTGAAGAACATAAGAATCTTGAAGTCTGCACGCAGGTTTGGATGGCATTGTCGGAAATGAAGCTGTCTAGAAATGACGTAATCATCAACCTTGGAGGAGGAGTAATTACTGATTTGGGTGGCTTTGTTGCCAACACTTTTAAAAGAGGAGTTTCATTTATTCAAGTTCCTACTTCTTTGCTGGCTATGGTGGATGCGTCTGTAGGAGGGAAGGTTGGGGTTGATTTAGCTGGATTGAAAAACTTGGTAGGTAATTTTGCGACTCCGGAGTTGGTGATAATTGATGTAGACTTTTTGGATTCATTGCCACTTAAGCAATTAAAATGTGGCTATGCGGAGGTACTAAAACATGGATTGATTTCAGATAAATCTTATTGGGCTGAAGCTATTGCGGATGAGGAAATCACCTTAGATAAAGTCAAACAGTTAGTCTATCGATCTGTAGATATAAAGAATAGTATCGTTGTGAACGATTTTACGGAACAAGGAGATCGAAAAAAATTAAATTTTGGACATACCATAGGCCACGCATTGGAAACGCATTTTTTAGGTTCAGAGCAGCCATTGCTCCATGGAGAGGCGGTTGCAATTGGAATGATAGTCGAATCTTGGTTGTCCGCAGAAGCGGGTTTCATTGGACAAGATGAATTCAAAGCGCTTCGAGATCAGTTACTGAAATGGTATACGGTTCCTCAGGTTAGCTCCGATGTATATCCGGAACTATTAGAAAGCATGAGAAACGATAAAAAAAATATCGGAGGAAAGATAAATTTCACCTTCCTTGATGCCATCGGTACAGCGAGAATTAACCAGACAGCCACAGAAGAGAAGATTTTAGAAGCATTGGACTCCTTGAACGTTTAAGTCAAAAATTTCCTCTTACATTAATTTAGGAAGCACAAAAATGTAATAAGGGATGTAAACTACAGATAGTATTAGTCCAATTAGCCCACAAATTCTCGCAGCTTTCAACATTGATCCGGAGGACTTATAACCGACAGGGTTTGAATTAACAGTAGGCATGTCTCTTTTACTTGCACTAATAGCCAAAATGCCAAAAATGATTCCAACTATAATAAAGCCACTGGTACCAATTGCAACAAATCCAAAGATCATTCCTTTAAGCGCACTGGGCGTTAGCGGCATTTTCTGACCAGGGATAATTTCCTGTTTTACATTTTCATCGAGTGTTTCCATTGGGTGAATTTAAAAGATTAATTAATATCCATAGTAATCATATCTCCCATAGCTGTTCATTTCAATAATAAAATAGAAATAAAGAATCCAAAGGAATATTCCGAATACAGAAGCTGGGATTCCCCAAATCG
>JBLIOB010000129.1:0-11004 GCA_047639575.1 Parvicellaceae bacterium | reverse complement strand
GCCAGCTTTAGTTTAAGATTAAAAGACGCCTTTAATACAAGACAATTCTCATACAGTTCCGTAGGGACTGGATTTACTCAAGAATTCAGTAATAAAAGGATGTCAAGAACCCTTAACATAACATTCTCTTATCGATTTGGAAAAATGGAGTCGAAACGTAAGAAACGTGGAGATCGGGGCGGAAGACCCGAGGATAGTGGTGGAAGTCGTGACGATTTAGACATGTAATTAAGCATTAATCTAAGTCCATACTTCGGCCTATTTAATGCGAGATTACGTCAATCAATAGTCGTTTATTCAGGTATAAACAATATTGGGTGTGACGGGTCACATATTTTTATAATTTAGCGGCAATGGAATTTTCGGCAGGACAAATTGCCCAATTACTTGGCGGCACTATAGAGGGAGACGAAAACACAACTGTGAATAACCTCTCTAAAATTGAAGAAGGACAACCTAATACCTTGTCTTTTTTAGCAAACCCTAAATACACAGAGTATATCTATACTACTGGTGCGTCCTTGGTTATTGTGGCCAACACGTTCAAAGCTGAACGACCAATCCCGGAGTCTTTAACACTTATCCGAGTTGAAGAGCCGTATAAAAGTTTTGCCATTTTACTCGATCAATATAACCAGTTAAAGAATAATAAAACTGGAATTTCCACTCACGCAGCAGTTTCAGAAAGCGCTATTCTAGGCATCGATTGCTACGTTGGGAATTTCGTTTCGATAGGGGATGGAGCGAATATTGGAAACAATGTTCAAATTCATGCAGGAAGCGCAATTGGAGACAACGTTAAAATTGGAGATAATTCAATTGTATTTGGCAATGTGACAATATACAGTGAATGTGTTATTGGAGCTAATTGCACGTTACATTCAGGTGTAATCATTGGTTCAGACGGATTTGGGTTTACTCCAAATGCCGACAACAATTACAATAAGGTTCCACAGATCGGAAATGTTATTTTAGAAGACCATGTAGAAATCGGATCCAATACGTGTGTTGACCGGGCTACGCTTGGCTCAACAATCATCAGGAAAGGGGTGAAATTAGATAACTTAATTCAAGTTGCGCACAATGTAGAAATTGGTGAGAACACAGTTATCGCTGCGCAAACCGGGATTGCTGGATCAACAAAAATTGGCAAGAATTGCATGATTGGTGGTCAAGTTGGAATCGTTGGCCATTTGAACATAGCAGATGAAGTCAAGATTGCAGCTCAATCTGGAATAGGTTCAAACATTGAGAAAATTGGAGAAATCGTACAAGGTTCACCTGCTTTTTATGTAGGGGATTATAAAAGATCGTACGTGATGTTCAGATCATTGCCTAAAATTAAAAAGAAGGTGGATGAGATGGAGAAAGAATTAAAGAAATTGAAAGAAGGAAATAATGAGTGATTTTCAGACAACTTTAAAGGAAGAGATAAAACTTAGTGGAGTTGGTTTACATACTGGAGAAATAGTAAACATAACAATAGTACCTGCTAAAGCTAATTACGGCTATAAGTTTCAAAGAATGGACCTTGAAGGCCAACCTGTTATAAAAGCCGATGCTGACTTAGTAATCAGTACCGAGAGAGGAACTACCCTAGAAAAAAACGGTGTGAGAATTTACACCACTGAACATATTTTGGCTTCATTATATGGAATGCGTGTAGATAATGTGCTAATTCAATTAGATGGCCCAGAAATTCCGATAATGGATGGTAGTGCTTACTTGTTTGTTGAAGCAATCAAGAAAGCAGGCAAAGTAGAACTTGAAGAAAAGAGAGATTACTTCGAATTTCAAATGAACCAGCCTTATGAAGATTTAGATAAGGGCATTGAAATGCTTGCAGTACCTTACGAGGAATTTAGATTGACTGTTATGGTTGATTACAACTCGCCAGTGCTTGGAACTCAGCATGCAGGTATCTATTCCCTGGATGATTTTGAAGCGGAAATTGCTCCGTGTAGAACTTTTGTCTTCCTAAAAGAACTGGAGCAACTGGCAAAAGCAGGCTTGATAAAAGGTGGTGACATTGATAATGCAATCGTTTTAGTAGAAAGAGATAATATTCCCGAGGAAGAATTGGCTGAGCTAGCCAAATTACTTGGAAAAGAACATTTAGAAATCGACTTAAAAGGAATTGGCACATTAAATAATGCTGAGCTTAAGTTTGTAAACGAACCTGCTCGACACAAATTATTGGACATCATTGGTGATCTTGCTTTAGTTGGAAAACCAATAAAAGGCCACATCCTTGCGGCAAGACCGGGTCACAGCGGTAACGTTTCTTTTGCGCAGATCATCAAGAAAATTATGATTGCTCAAAAGGGCAAAAGATATTTTGATCTAACTAAGCCTCCTCTTTATGACATCAATGATATTTCAAAGATGTTGCCGCATCGATATCCATTCCTTCTGATTGATAAGATCATGAGCATTTCCGATGAGGGAATCATTGGAGTAAAAAATGTTACGATGAATGAACCTTTTTTCACAGGACATTTCCCAGGAAACCCAGTTATGCCTGGCGTTCTTCAAATCGAAGCAATGGCACAGATTGGCGGGATTTTCGCACTGAGTAAAGTAGATGAGCCAGAAAAATATATGACTTACTTTATGAAGATCGACAATGTTCGATTTAAAAAGAAAGTTATACCGGGGGATACCGTAGTTTTTGATTTGGAGTTATTAACTCCGATTAGAAGAGGAATCGTTCACATGAAAGGAATTGCGTACACTAATGGTGAACCAGCTCTAGAAGCAGAAATGATGGCCCAGATAGTTAAAGAAACTGAATAATTATGAGCGTAGAAGCTAACATACACCCAGATGCAAAAATTGGAAAAGGAACTGTAATTGAGCCTTTTGCAACTGTTAAAGCCGATGTAGAAATTGGGGAAAATTGCTGGGTTGGCCCGGGAGCATGTATCATGGATGGAGCAAGAATTGGGAACAACGTTAAAATCTTCCCAGGAGCGATAATCTCTATCGTTTCACAAGACTTGAAATTCAATGGAGAGTATACTACTACTCATATTGGAGACAATACTATCATCAGAGAATATGCCACGGTGCATAAGGGAACATCCGATCGAATGAAGACTGTAGTAGGCAACAACTGCTTACTGATGGCTTACGTTCATGTTGCTCACGATTGTATAATTGGAGATCACGTTATCATTGCCAACTCAAGTCAAATTGCTGGACATTGCACAATTGAAGATTGGGTTGTAATTGAAGGTGTAGTTGCCATGCAACAGTTTGTTACTGTTGGCCAACAAGCATTTGTTGGCGGTGGATCGTTAGTTCGGAAAAATATTCCGCCATATGTTAAAGCAGCTAGAGAGCCACTTTCTTACTGTGGTGTAAATTCTATTGGATTGCGAAGAAGAGGATTCAGTGATGCGCAAATTGCCAATATTGAAGATGTTTATAGAGTTATATATATTATGAACAATAATGTTTCTCAAGCAATTAAAGTTGCTGATTTAGAGGTTCCAGCCTCTAACGAGAAAGACGTTATTTTGAAATTCATACGTAATTCCAAAAAAGGAATCATGAGAGGAATCTCCTAATGGAAATCTCAAAAAAGAAACCATTTTATCCTATAAGTAAGGATTTAAGGTTGTTCCTTGAAAAATACGACCGGGAAATAAACTTACCTGTTTCTTACAAAGACCTTCTTCACTATCAAGACGGGTTTCCTTTATTTGACAAGGCGGGTGTAGATACTTTATGGGAAACCGTAATGTATGATACTGAAACTCAAAAAGCCTTAAATGAAGGGCTAACGGCTATTTATGCATTGCTCAAAACTGATGGTGACTTAACGGTAATGGAGCACTTAACGGTAGATCGAATTGACTATTGCCACTTCGGAAACTCCAAACCTTTCAGAGTTAGAATAGTTAATCAGTTTAATGATAATTATGATTATTTCTACATTAAAGTAGCAGATGCATCCAGAGTATATGGGTTGGAATTAGAACACGCGCTTTCTCCGAATAGAATAAACTTTATGGTGGATGACAATTCGCTGATTGAAGAGCATATTGCAGGCATACCTGGAGATGCTTTTATTTCAAATTATTTTCATTTACCAAACTTCAACAAAGTTAGGTTGGCCAAAGAATTTGTAAAATTTAATGAACGTTGTTTCGTGCGTCTACTTGGTGACATGAGATCTTACAATTACGTTATTGATGTGACGCCCGATTTTGAAGAGGAGCAATACAGAGTTCGAGCAATAGATTTTGATCAGCAGTGTTTTGAAGGCCGATTAAAAATGTATCTGCCTCAATTTTTCAAAGAAAATAACCCCATAATCGATTTCTGTGTTGAAGTAATGACACCTGAAACCGTAAGGCAATACCAATATGAAGAGCGAACACTAATGAAAAAGCGATATAACGCTGCTCGTGTGAAGATTTCGGAATTAATGGATTGTATTGTAAATGATGAAATTTCCACTCCGGAAAAAACGCAAATAGCAATTTCAGAACTTAATTCTCACCACATCACGGAGGAATTTACAAATTGTAAAAACATGGGCCAAGTCTTAAGATTACATCTGGAAAAAATGCTAACAAAACCCAAGCCAGCTAAGCTAAGTGGTACAGCTGTTTTTAAATCGAAATAAGCTTAATCATTCAATCAATCCTCAATTTCTGTAGTTACAGCTCCTTCCTGATTGCAGTTGCGCTTTTTCGCCATTCTCAAAATGGTAATTCGAGAATAATACCCTATTTTTGCTGCTTAATTTTTGAGAAATGAAGATTTCCTACAGCTGGTTAAAATCATACATTAACACTGACATCTCGGCCGAAGAGATGTCTAAAACTTTAACCGATACCGGACTTGAAGTTGAAAAAGTTCATATCACGGAATCTGTACCTGGCGGACTGAAAGGGTTAGTGATAGGAAAAGTTCTCTCTAAAGAAAAACATGCGGATGCTGACCGTTTAAATGTGACAACTGTTGATTTAGGAGGAGAAGCCCCGGTACAAATCGTGTGCGGAGCTCCGAATGTAGAAGCTGGACAAAAAGTGGTAGTTGCTACCAATGGCACAATTATTCACCCTTCTGAAGGAGAGCCATTCAAAATTAAAAAATCAAAAATTCGAGGTGTAGAATCAAACGGAATGATCTGCGCAGAAGATGAAATTGGGTTAGGTAAAGGGCATGATGGAATCATGGTTCTTGATGAAACTGCTGCTGTAGGCACACTAGCCAGTGAATTTTTTAACGTAGAAGACGACATCCAATTCGAGATTGGGCTTACCCCTAACCGTGCTGACGGAATGAGCCACATTGGAGTTGCAAGAGATCTACTTTGTGCGTTAAAGCACCAAGGGAAAATTGAAGAAGCTTCAGTTCTGAATTGGCCTTCAGTAGATAGTTTTAGCCCACTTTCTACTTGTAAAGTTCAAGTAGAAGTGAAAGATGAGGACGCCTGCCCCAGATATGCAGGCCTAACCGTAACCGGGTTAAAAGTTAACCAGTCTCCAGAATGGTTGCAAAAGAGATTAATATCAATTGGACTTAAGCCAATTAACAATGTGGTTGATGCAACAAATTTCGTGCTTCATGAATTAGGTCAGCCGCTTCATGCTTTTGATTTACAAAAAGTAAAAGGAAACAAAATCATTGTTCAGAAGCTTCCTGCGAAGTCTAAGTTTACAACACTAGATGAAGTTTCACGAGAACTAGACGCTAATGATTTAATGATCTGCAATGAAGCCGATGGAATGTGCATTGCGGGAGTATTTGGCGGAATTGATTCTGGCGTAACCGATGATACAACTGCTATCTTTTTAGAGAGCGCGTACTTCAATCCTATTGCGGTAAGAAAAACGGCAAAAAGACACGGCTTGAACACAGACGCTTCTTTCAGGTTCGAACGTGGAATAGACGTTAATCTGGTTACTTATTGTTTAAAAAGAGCTGCTCTGTTGATTATAGAAATTGCGGGCGGTGAAGCATCTAAAATAGTTGATCTCTATCCAAAAGAAATTGAAGGCTTTAACGTAACACTCGATTTAAATAGACTTAATTCAATAGCAGGAATTGAGATTGAAGCAAATGCGGTAGAAGACATATTATCATGGTTAGACATTAAGATCATTTCTAAAAATGATCACACTCTTGCCATAACCGTCCCCCCTTACAGAGTTGATGTTACCAGAGAAATTGATGTGATAGAAGAAGTAATGAGAATTTACGGTTTTAACAACATCCCGATTCCAGATCATGTAAATTCATCTCTATCATATGGTGTAAAACCAGATAAAGAGAAACTACAGAATATCGTTTCTGATTTATTGACTTCTAACGGATTTGCTGAGGCAATGTCTAACTCTTTAACGAAAGAAAGCTACGCTTCATTGGCAAACGCTAAACATATTAATCCAGATTGGAATGTAAAAATGCTTAACCCCCTTAGTATAGACCTAGGTGTGTTGAGACAATCTTTGATCTTCTCTGGGCTTGAGTCGATATCGTACAACATCAACAGAAGATCTTCTGACTTAAAATTGTATGAGTTCGGGAATGTTTACTTTAAAAGGAATGATGGATTTGAGGAAACTTCCTATTTATCCATTTTCTTAACTGGCCAATCCGAATCCGAAAGATGGAATTCTCCAAATCAACAGGTTTCATTTTATGCAGCCAAAGGAGCGGTTGAATCAGTTTTATCTAGACTTGGAATATTAAAAAACTTACAGACGAAGTCCACTTCTAACGAGCTAATGCAGGACGGCATAGAACTTACCATCGCTAAAAAGAAAGTCGCTGACATCGGATGGGTTAAATCTGAATTACTAAAATCATTTGGAATCAACCAGCCAGTTTACTATGCTGAGATTAATTGGAATGTTGTTTTAGAATTGATGAAGCTGAATAAAACCAAGTTTAAACCGATGACGAAGTATCCAGCGGTTCGAAGAGATTTGTCTTTATTAATTGATTCATCAGTTCAGTTTGCTCAGATAGAAGAAATTGCTCGAAAATCGGAAAAGCAACTTTTAAAAGAAATCGACCTTTTTGATGTTTACGAAGGAAAGAATTTGGCTGAAGGAAAAAAATCTTATGCGGTGAAATTCATTTTACAAGATAGTGAAGCAACGCTGCAGGATAGTAAGATTGATGGAATCATGAAAACGATTCAAAAACAATTGGAAGAGCGCCTAGGCGCAGAGCTCAGATGATACTTAATTGGTCACCAGCATATTTTATAGCCCGATTAATAGTAATAAGCGGGATAATTGGGTTTTACAAAAAATTTCAACGTAACGGAGAGGTAAACCTTCCTATTGGTAAGCCGATAATATATGCTCCAAATCACCAAAGCGCATTTATGGACCCAGTGCTAGTTGCTACCGTTCGCGTAAAACAGATTCATTTCTTAGTTCGTGCAGATGTTTTTAAGAAAAAGACCATTAAGTCTATTTTCAAGTGGCTCAAAATGATGCCCGTTTATCGTCAAAGAGATGGGAAAGACAGCTTAGAAAAGAATGAAGAAATCTTCAATAACTGTTATCGAATTTTAAAACACAATCAAGGACTAATAATGTTCCCTGAAGGAAACCAGCAAAATAAAAAATCACTTCGAGGATTAAAAAAAGGGGTTTCTAGAGTTGCTTTTGGCGCTGAATCTAAATATGATTTTAGTTTAGATGTTCAAGTTATTCCTGTCGGAGTAAATTACTCACATCATACTAAAATGTATAGTAGTTGCTTGATCAATTACGGAAAACCTATTGCCATATCGGATTACAAGGAACTTTATTACGAAAATGAAGGGAAGGCATTTAATGCGTTAAAGGATAAAATGCAAGCTGAAATCAGTAAGCTTATCATTAATATATCTAACAAACAATATTACGATACAATTGAGGAATGTAGATTAGTCTGCCACAAACAGTTGCTTAAGCACGCTAGACTTGAAAAAGATGATCTCACTAACGAAATAGCTGCCGGGCAACATTTCATTCAGAAAATTGAGGCGTGGATCCCTCATAATCCTGAGGAAGCTGAAAAGTTGAAAAATAACGTTGCTTCCATCAAAACTAAAACTGAATCATTAAAATTGAAGTACCACCTTTTTTCTGCTGACTACTACAACAACATTCTAAGTCTACTATTCTTGATTGTTTTAGCTCCCATTCATTTAGTAGGAGTTCTTTACAATTACCTTCCATTTAAATTACCAGAGTGGTTGGTAAAAAATAAGATTAAAGATGACCATTTTCATAGCTCGATAAAAATGCTTGGGGGAAGTATAATCTACTTCCTATATCATATGATCGTTTCTAACACCATTTTATGCGTTTTTGGCTGGGAAGCTGGTCTGGCTTGCTTTATCGCGATGCCTTTCTTGGGCTATTTTTCTTTAAAGTATTGGGTTCATTTCTTAAAAACGACTGGAAAAATGCGGTATAACTCAATGAGAAAACAGAAAAATTCTGAGCTAATGGAGATTCTTTGCCTTAAAAGTCAAATTTCTTCAACCATAGACATAATATTTTCATCATAGAAAAGGAGCATTTCGTCTTTTCTATGATCCGAATGGTCAATTTTTTCGATCATTGTTAACTTTTGATACTTGAAAATGAAACCTTAACTATGTTAACCCCGCAAATGAGCGTAATAGTAAATCAGGATTTAATATCCCTTGTCCGAAATTAAGCTCGCCAGCAATTTCAAGTGAACAGACAGAAGTGTGATAGAGTTTTGAAGAGTTACATTGTTTTTCAACGTTCACTTCACTCATAATGTGTATATTACACATTAGATAGTTCAGGTAATTGAATTTCTTACTTGTCTAAAAGTAAACCCCATAGAATGAAATATTTTTTTACTACGTTACTTTGTTGCCTAGTGATTTCTACCACATTTGCCCAATCAGCATCAACTTGTAATTTCACATATAAAAAGATCTTGACAATTGACGGAGCGCAAATAACAGGGGGACCTCATACAGATTTCCCTGTGCTTATAAGTCACACGGATGCCGACCTTACTGCAGGAGCTGGAAAAGTGCAAAGCGCAAGTGGATTTGACATCATATTTTGTGACGCACAAGCCAATCTTCTAGATTTTCAATTAGAGAATTATAACAGTGTAACCGGTGAATATGTCGCATGGGTCAAAATTCCATCCATAACGAATGGAACTGATGTAGCCATTCATATGTTATATGGCAAGAGTACAATTGTCACTGACCAATCAACCACAACTACATGGTCTGCAGGATACGATGGTGTTTGGCACCTGCATGGTGATGAAAACGACCATAGTGGCAATGGTTATAACTCAACAAATAATGGTTCTACCAATTTGGCAGGAAATGGTTTTACCGCTGACGGTCAAGATTTTCAAGATCCCAATGATTGGTTAGAATTAAACAGTGGAACTAGTTTTCCAAATATTTCAACAGGAAGTTTTACGATTACCGGATGGATCAATTCTAATGATGTGACCCGTTTAGGGCAGCGAATTTTTTGTGATGACGCAACTAATCCCACCGGTGGTTTTGCATTTAGTTTAGGAGATGGTGGAGCTGGGAGATTACGGTTTTACATGAGAGGAACTGCTCCTGTTATATTAGATTCGCCTGTTGGGATAATTGCAAATGGCACTTGGTATCATGTAGCTATTGTTCAGGATGCGGCTGGCACAAGAAGAACAATCTATGTAGATGGCGTTGTTGTTGCCAATACCGCAACGGCTACGATTCCGGCAACGGCTGATGCTGGTAATTCTTCAATAGGTGGTGAAGTTGCGGGTGGTGAAACGGCAAATAGGTTTCACGGAACTTTAGACGAAATCCGTGCCTTTGGTGGCGTCTTATCTGCGAATTGGCTTGCTACAGAATATTCATCTCAAAGCCAACCAATAGCAGCTTTTCCAGCAGCAACCGCTGGAGATTTCTATGCTGTAAGCGCAGAGGTTGATCTTCAACCGATCGCCAGCACTGGCGGAGACTGGGACGATATTGCAACCTGGGGTGTAGGCACAGCAGCGGAGATTCCTGACATTGGAGCAAGTGTGGTTATAAATGAATTAGTGACCTTAGGAGCAACAGACGCAGATCACCTAATTTGTAGCTGTACGATCTCAAACTCAACAGGAAACGTATCTGAACTAACAGTTAATTCAACTAGATCACTTGAAGTTATTCAGGATGTAACCGTTTCTGCAGCTAATACAAGTAACAACACTAAATTCATTGTCAGCGGAACGGCTGATGTAGACATTACTGGTGACTTGTATTTAACACGGCTTGCGGTAAACAATCAAACTAGTCTATGTATACTGGAAATGGCTGGGACGGCTACTCTTGATGTTGCAGGCGATCTGGATTGGGATTATTTAGACAGTGGGAATGGTGAAGCAGGAAACGAACTTTTCATGGGAGGGGGAACCCTGACCTTAGTCGGAGATTTCAATGTTGATCATGACGATGGTGGAAACTTCAAAATTCAAATGGATGCAGGGACGATCAATATTGGTGGGGATTTTAATCATGACCAAGATGGCGGTACTTTATTCCGAGTTACACTGAACAACGCAGCCGATTTCAATGTGGCAGGAGATATGATAATTGATCATAACACCGCGCGTTCTAATAATTCAGACATTGATTTCATATTAAGTAATACATCTAGACTTGACATTTCTGGTGAATTTAACATGAATATGGATGAGCCATTAAGAAACACTAGTGATATTAGACTTACAACAAACAATACAAGCCAGATCAACGTTGGAACTGTTGGTGGAGGAAAAGAAAACCTCACTATGACAGTAGTTGATGGAGACTTTACTAGAATCAATATGACCGGTCAAAGTCAAATTAACATTCTAGATGGAGACTTAGATATTGATCATGCAGGAGATGGAAATTGTGATGTATTAATCTCTGTTACTGGCGCTGCCAACACAGCTACTTTAACTATTTCTGACAATATGGACGTCTTAAAAACTGACGGTGACAGACTTCTT
>JBLIOB010000128.1:0-11072 GCA_047639575.1 Parvicellaceae bacterium | reverse complement strand
ATTCCAACAAAGGGGTTTGATTTGTTTTTGAAATCACTGTGTCATTTACCCAATAAAGACTACCAAGTTGTTTCCTATGGAGCCTGGGATAATCCAAATTATAAGGAAAAGTGTAAGTCAATTATAGAAGACAATCAACTTCCAGTTGAAGTAAATGGCCCCATAGCAGGAGATGAAAAACTAAAGTGCTTTGCCAACGCAGATGCTTTTGTATTTATTCCTCAACATCCAGAAGGGCATCCATGGGTAATTGTCGAGGCTATGGCGGCTGGACTTCCAATCGTGTCAACCGATGAAGGGGCAATAGTTGAATCTGTTATTCACGAAGAAAATGGATTTATTGTACCTCATGGCGATGATGGTGCAACTTCAGAAGTTATTAATAAACTAATTTCAGACCCAATTTTAAGGGGAACGATGGGTAAATCATCTAGGTTGAAATACGAGACCTTGTTTACAGAGGAAAAGATGGTTGAGAATTTAAAAAAAACTTTTAATTCTGTGATTGGATAATGTGTGGAATTGTAGGATATATTGGAGACTTTAACTCAGTAGGTCTGCTGGATACTTTAGTTCATAGAGGGCCAGATAATGTTGGTGAAATTGCTAAAACAATTAATGGACAACGGGTATTTATTGGTCACACCAGATTGAGCATTCTCGACCTATCTGCTTCGGGGAACCAGCCCATGTCTAATCAGGATCGGACAGTTCACATATCCTATAATGGCGAGGTGTATAATTTTGGAGAAATTCGGGATAGGGTATTCCCAGGAATGAAATTTAATTCTACTTCCGACACCGAAATTATACTTCACCTATACCTTAAAAAAGGACTAGAATTTGTTAAAGACTTAAATGGTGCTTTTGCCATATCAATTCTTGATGAAAGAGATGGGAGATTACATCTGATTCGAGACCGTGCAGGCATTAAACCTTTGTACTGGTGGAATAGTGATACTCAGTTTGTATTTGGATCGGAAATCAAATCAATTCTCAAAGCTGGTATCGAGCCTCAATTGGCGACTGAACATTTACAGCGATTTTTTGTGTTTAAGTACTCTCCTGCCCAAGAAACACTGTTCAAAAACATCAATAAAGTTGCTCCAGGGAGCATTATGACCAAGGAAATTGGGACTTCCAATCTCGAGGTGACTTATTATTGGAAACCATCTTTTCAACCCGAAAGCAACTACGACTATAAAGAAAAGCAAGAGGAAATTCGGGAAATATTAGGGAAGGCAGTCCAAAGAAGATTGGTTGCAGATGTTCCAATCGCAAATTTTCTGTCCGGAGGATTAGATTCAACGATAATCGCTCATCATCTTCGGGATCATCAGGAGATTACACATTATTGCGCCAGAAAATCAGAAGAGGATATTAAGAAGGAAGGGACTACCTCTGATTTTGATTATGCGAAAAAATTAGCGTCAAACTGGAATTTAGATTTTAAGGAAATTCGAATAGGGAGTGATGAGTTAACCGCAGAAATGGTTAAGAAAACAATTCGGTACGCGGATGACTTAATTGCAGATGGATCTCAAATCCCGGCATATTTAATTTCGGAGTCAGCCTCTAAACACGCTAAAGTTGTGTTGAGTGGAATGGGAGCGGATGAATTATTCATGGGGTATGCTGGACATCAATTAGGTGTTTTAACTCAATATTTAGAAGGTTCTCCCCTTGGACAAAAAACGTTAGAAAAACGATTTGAAAAAATAGAGGCAGGAAAGGGTAAGTTTAAGGCTTTCAAACGCTACCTCTACAAAATTGGACGATACAAAGAAGAAGACCAAATGAAATATGGGTTGTATTCTATTGTTGGCGACTACTACAATTCCAAATCTATATTTGAATCCGATTCCAACGCATCAGAAGAGTTTATACAGTCTTATTTTCAAACAGGGCATGATCCATTTGAGCAACTTCACCAATTTGAGTTCGAAAATTTCATGGTAAAAAATCTATCCTATACAGATAGAATGTCCATGGCGAATGGGTTAGAAAATAGAGTTCCTTTTCTCGATCATGAGTTGATGGAGTTGGCCTTTACAATTAAACGTAAACACAAGGTTAGTAGCAGGTTAGTCACTAAAAGAATTTTGAAAGACGCCTATTCTGGCATCGTTCCAGACTACGTTACCAAAAGAAGAAAAGCTGGATTCGGAATGCCATTGAGGAGTCTACTCGATAGCAAAGAAAAGGTAAATAGACTGATGGACATTCAATTTTTCAGTAATTTCAGCGGATTCAACATGGACATGATCCGTGAAGTGATAAATAACCACACAGCTGGTATTCAAGATAATTCATCCATTATCTATGCTTTGATTTGCTTTGAACACTGGTATAAGGAACACATAAACAAGTAATTTTGGATCAACTCATACAGAACTTAAAGGACGGAAATATGGAGCTAATGGAGGTTCCTTTTCCAGCATTGAAAGCTGGGTGCGTCTTGGTTAGAAATCATTTCTCTGTAATTAGTGCAGGAACTGAGGGGAAAACAGTTAAAGATGCTAGACTTGGTTATGTAGGTAAGGCTCGCTCCAGAAAAGAGGAGGTAAGTAAAGTTATTCAAAGCGCAAAAACGCATGGTGTAATGAAAACTTACCGAATGGTGATGAATAAGCTTGAAGCTCCAAACCCATTGGGCTATTCAACAGCAGGAGAAGTAATAGCCGTTGCACCTGATGTGACTAATTTTCAGGTTGGTGACCAAGTGGCTTGTGGTGGTAACTCAGCAAATCATTCAGAAGTTATTTGCGTTCCAAAGAATTTATGTGCTAAAGTTGGGAAAAACACATCCATGGAAGATGCTGCTTTTACGACAATAGCCAGTATTGCCATGCAAGGCGTTCGTCAGGCAGAAATTAGTCTTGGAGAATCGTGTGCTGTAATTGGATTAGGATTAATTGGCCAGCTTACATTTAAACTGTTAGAAGCAGCAGGAATTACACCAATCGGAATTGATATTGATCAGAGTCAAGTTGATAATGCCTCCCAATTAGGACTTAAATATGCCTATTCAACCAATGATGAAGCACTTATTGAAAAAATTAAAGAACACACGAACGGTGCTGGAGTTGATGCTGTGATTATTACAGCGGGAACTAGTTCGTCTGACCCGGTGAATCTTGCAGGAGAAATTGCCCGCCAAAAAGCAAAAGTGGTCGTAGTTGGTGCTGTTAATACTGGATTTACCAGGAAAAACTATTTTAAAAAAGAACTTGATTTAAGAATGTCTTGTTCTTATGGTCCTGGCAGATATGATAGTAACTATGAGGAAAAAGGAGTTGATTATCCAATCGGTTATGTAAGATGGACTGAACAACGCAACATGCAATCATATTTGGATCTTTTGGAATCCAAAAAACTTGATTTAACAGGACTCGTTACCCATCACTTTGCTTACGAAGACGCTAAAGATGCTTATCAACTCATATTAGATAAATCTGAAAGGTTTGCCGGTATTACGTTGAAATATGACCTTGAAAAAGAATTGATTCCAAGAAAAGTTCATGTCAATAAACTCCCAGCGCGATCCAATTTAAATATTGGATTTATTGGAGCTGGTTCTTTCGCACAGAATTTCTTACTTCCAAATTTAAAAGGCCAGGTCAAATTTATTGGTGTGTGCACTGCAAGACCAAATAATGCTAAGAACATTGCCGAAAAGTATGGATTTAATTACTGCACCGGAAATGCAATTGAAATTATAGAAGACGATCAAATTGATACGGTTTTTATAGCAACGAGACACGATTCACATTATCAATATGCCAAAGCTGCATTAGAAGCGAATAAAAATGTGTTTTTAGAAAAGCCCATGTGCTTAACTTTCGAAGAGTTGTTGAGTTTAGAATTGGTTGAAGCCAACTCGAAAGCTACATTGATGCTAGGTTTTAACAGAAGATTTGCTCCAAGCATTGTTGATTTAAAGAAGAATTTAGATGACAATTTTCCCGTAGCGATCAACTATCGAATTAACGCAGGGATTGTTCCTGCGAACCATTGGGTGCACGATCCGGCTGTAGGTGGAGGAAGAATTCTTGGAGAAGCATGTCATTTTATTGATTTATGTTGTTTTATCGCTGGAAGCCGAATTAAATCTGTTTCTGCAAAAAAATTAGGCAGCGGGCAAGGACTTCAAGACACGGCTATAATTAGTATAGATTTCGAGAATGGAAGTATCGCCACGGTCAATTACTTTTCGAATGGAGAAAAAGGGCTTCCTAAGGAAAAAATAGAAGTGTTTTCTACTGGATCCGTAACCATCATCGATGACTTTAAATCTACTGAGTTATATGGGCTGAGGGACAGTGGTAGTAAAACGAAACAAGACAAAGGTCATGCGCAAGAAATAAAACTTTTTATTGAATCATTGAAGGAAGGAAAACCGTTTCCGATCTCGTTCGAAGAATGCGTGATTTCCAGTAAAGGAACCTTTTTGGCATTAGCTTCGTTAAGAGGTAACGGAGTGAACTGTGATTTAGAAAATTTCACAAAGTAACTTTTTTCACCTATTTTTGATACAAAGACATCGAATGACGTTTAAGAATATAATATTGATTGTGGTTTGGTCGGCAATTATATTTGGATCCTGCAGAAAGCCAGAATCCGAAATTGTTGGCTGCATGGATGAATTTTCTTTGACTTATGATCCAAGAGCAACAGTTGATGATGGGTCTTGTTCGTATCATGATTTAAATTATAAGTTATGGACTGACGGTCTCCCAGGAGTTTGGGGCACTATAGAGACTACAGAAGACATGGCTTTTAACTCCTGTAAAGGTAATGTGGACACGATAGTGTACCAGAACTCAACTGATAGTTCATTGGTAATGTTTTTCGGCAGAGATACGCTGTCCGGATATTCAGTCATGACCTTGTCGACCATAAATCCAGTTGACGGTGTAGAATTCAAAGGCGGATTTATGAGATTTGAAGCCCTGTTACCAACAAATAGTACAATATCTACGTTCTTTGTAAAAATGAGCGGAACGGTAACAACCAACCTTGAAAATTGTGGTATACGCTATCTAAGTCAAGGAATTAATGTTTCCACAGATGTTTTAAATGATACTTCATTTGTCAGCGTTCAGTTACCGTTGATAGATTTCTATAAGAAAGACTATGTGAACATTCAAGATATAATGAGCATTGAATGTTTTGAAACGGACACCGCTTCAAACGATACGCTATTAATGGTTCGCAATATCCAGTGGTTTAGTAATTAATTAGAATTCCTTGAGTCGAGAAAATCTGGAATCTGCTTATTCCAAGCTAGATCATTACGTTAAAAGTGAAAATTTTACTGGTTACGACCCATATGATACGCTAACTAGTTCCATTCCATTTAAGAAATGGGGTAAGTGGCCACCAATTCTTGCAATTCAATTTCAAAAGAGAAACCCTTGGAGTTTTAGAAAGATTTTGGGTATAAAAAAGGAAGTCAACCCTAAGGGTATT
This sequence comes from Parvicellaceae bacterium, assembly GCA_047639575.1. Classification (GTDB taxonomy): domain Bacteria; phylum Bacteroidota; class Bacteroidia; order Flavobacteriales_D; family Parvicellaceae; genus JBLIOB01. The sequence goes on along the minus strand of JBLIOB010000128.1, from coordinate 5,600 downwards.
GGCCTTTTTTTACATTCATATAGTTTAGAATATCAGAGAACGAAAGACGAGAAACTAAGACCATTAATGGACGAATTGTTTCAACTGCTTCTTTCTTTGCGAACCAAAGACTACGATGAATATTGCTGGGGATATAATTTTGATTGGGCCAGCCCAGTTAAATTTCTTAAGGCATATTCTCCAACTATTGTTGCCAGCGTTTTTATAGCAAAAGGAATCTACGAATACTATTTAGCTACTAATTCGGAAAAAGCAAAGAGCGTGCTTTTTTCGGTTGGAGACTTTATACTAAATCAGCTGGAAGTCACTGAAGATGAAACAGGGATTTGTTATTCCTATAGTGTAGAAATGGTCGATTGTTGCTATAATGCGTCTATGTTGGGGTGTGAGCACTTTGCTAGGCTATACCATTTGTCTGGTGATGTTAACTACAAGGAAATGGCAACCAGATCGGCTTCTTTCGTAGTGAATAGACAAAAAGAAAATGGCTCATGGAATTACAGTATAAATTATTCAACGCAAGAAGAAAGAAATCAAATTGATTTTCATCAAGGGTACATATTGGATTCTTTGCATTATCACAGAATAATTTGTAATGACGAGTCTATAGAACTATTAGCCGCGATAAAAAAGGGGCTAAAGTTTTACAAAAGTCACCAATTTACGGCTGACGGAAGGGCGTTGTGGAGACTGCCGAAGAAATGGCCCGCTGATATTCATAACCAAGCACAAGGAATTATTACTTTCTCACGGTTGAAAGAATATTCTGGAGAGTATTTAGAATTTGCCAAAACGGTTGCAAATTGGACTGTCAACAATATGCAAGACCTAAACACTGGACATATGATTTATAAAAAGTACCCCTCACATAAGGTGAAGACGCCAATGATGCGTTGGGGACAAGGGTGGATGCATTTGGCGTTGAACGAATTAAAAACTGCGCTGGATGTCTAAAGATTTCACGTTAGCTACATACCAACTTTTTTTAGAGGCCATAGTTGATCAAGGCTATAGTGGTTGTTCATATTTGGATCAGATTCAACAAAACCCATCCAAATTCATTATACTCAGACAAGATGTAGATAAAAGGCCAAATAATTCATTGATGACGGCAACTCTTCAGGCAAACATGGGATTAACAGCTACTTATTACTTCAGATGTGTTGATAGCAGTTTTGATCCTGAAATCATAAGAAAAATTGCCGGTTTAGGACATGAAATAGGCTATCATTATGAAGACTTATCGTTAGCAAACGGAAACGTAGAGTTGGCGAAAGAACATTTTGAAGAATGGTTGGAAAAACTTAAGGCCTTTTATCCAGTACAAACTATATGTATGCATGGCAGCCCATTATCTAAAATTGATAATCGAGATATTTGGAATACATTGAATTACAAAGAATACGGCATTGTTGGAGAACCGTATTTTGATTTAGACTTCAATGAAGTGCTTTATATTACCGATACTGGGCGGTCTTGGAACAATTTTAAGGTTAGCGTACGAGACAAGGTTAACTCTAAGTTTAACTATGAATTTAAATCTACATTCGACCTAATTCAAAAAATAAACAAGGGCGTTTTGCCAAATAAAATCATGCAAAATATTCACCCACAAAGATGGACAGATAATAGACTTCATTGGGTAAGCGAATTAATTCAGCAAAACTCTAAAAACGTTGTCAAGAAGGCGATATATGTGAAGAAATGAAAAAGAAAGTATTCATTATATCACAAGATGAACCGTTTTATATTCCTAAAACAATTCGGTATATACTTGAAAATCAAAACTCTTTTGAAGTAATTGGGGCTACCTGCCTTAAACCGCATCGTAAAAACAAGTCCATGACAAATTGGTTTCTAGAAAGGACTAAAATATACACGTTCGGAGAGCTTTTTATAGTGTTTAGGGCAATGATAAAAATCAAATTCTTTAAGAAAAAGAAACCATGGTATTCTGTTCGGAGGTTATACGACCATTTCGATGTACTTCAAATTGAAACTCAGGATATTAATGATGAGGTATATTTGAGTGAAATAGAAAAGTTGGGACCTGATTATATCATTTCAATTTCCCCACCACAATTATTCCAGGAAAGATTGCTTGGAATAGCAAAAGAGCACTGTTTAAACGCGCATGGAACACTCCTGCCCAGTCATCGAGGTGTGTTTGGGAGTTGGTGGATGATTTATCAAGGCGATAAGGAGTCAGGAGCAACAATACACACCATGGAGAAAAAGCTGGATGCAGGTGAAATTGTTTTCCAGGAAGCCTTTGAGATATTAAAATCCGACACGCAATATTCTTTGGCTTCAAAAACCAAAGCCCTATTAGCAAAAGGTCTGGTAGAGATTATGGATAAGGGGGTTAGAATAATCCCATCAAAATACCCGGAAAGCTACCATAAAGCTCCAACCAAAGAACAGGCGAGAGACTTTCACAAAAGAGGAAAAAAAATTATTACAAAGAAGAACCTGAAGTTAGTACTAGCTGAAAAATTTGATTTTGAGTAATACTTATTTGTTCTATATGGGGCACCCAGCCCATTACCATAATGTAAAATTTGTGGCTAAGACGCTTAGCGAAAAAGGTCATAGAATTATTTACGTAGCACGAAAAAAGGATGTGTTATTTGAACTTTTGGAGGGCGTTGAGTTCAAGACCATTTATCTGAAAGCGAGACATAGTTCAAGCAGATTAGGCTTGTATTGGGCCGTATTGAAACGCGAAATCAGGCTATTTGGGATATGTATTAGGTATCGACCAAAAATATTGATTGGAACCGATATTGTGATAACGCATATTGCAAAAATACTTCGAAAAAAATCTCTAGTTTTGAACGAAGACGATAGCAAGGAAGTTCCCTTTTTGGCTAAATTTGGGTTTAAATATTCAACACATACTTTATCTCCAAATTGTTGCGATATTTCCCCATATAATCATAAGAAAATTGGGTACAATGGTTATCATGAGCTGGCGTATTTAGCCCCTAGATTCTTTCAGCAGAGTAAGTCGAGACTAAAAGAAATGAACTTAGAGCAACCTTATTTTATTTTGCGATTTGCCAAATTAAATGCCCATCATGATGATGGGAAAAAAGGAATTAGTGACGAGCTGGCTTTAGAGATTATTAAACGATTATCTCCGTTTGGTCGGGTTTATTTGACATCTGAGCGAAAATTTGGAACTAGTTTGGAACCATACCGTACAAGCGTAAGTCCAAGTTTTATTCATGATGCGCTTTCTGCTGCCAGCTTATATATTGGCGATAGCCAGACCATGGCGGCTGAAGCGGCAGTATTGGGAACACCTAGTATAAGGTTTAATGATTTTGTTGGTAAGTTAAGTTACCTAGAAGAATTGGAGCATAAGTACAGTTTAACTTGCGGTTTCAGTACGGATCAATCTGACCAACTGTTGCTCAAAATTGACGAATTAATGAAGAGTAGCAATTTAAAAGAAACGTGGAAAAAGCGTCAGCAAAAAATGCTGGAAAGCTGTGATGACGTTCATGACGAATGGATTAACATAATTGAAAAACTTAGCTAACCACACATAAAGCCTATGCCACTAGCTTTACTTTTTATTTTTCAGAAAACTAAAGATTTAATCGTTGGGGAACGATCGAAGGAGTTTTTATCGTTTATTGAAAAGCATGTTCAATCTTATGCTCAAACAGTTGAAGTTGTTAAAACGAATAAAGACTTTAACATCAAAAAGCTTCCACCAAATTTAGACGTATTAGTTAATTTGGAAATTGTAAATAACGTAAAGGACATTAATAAACTTTTTGATTGCGTCAATGATCGTTTGGTTCAAAATGGAATGTTTATTTGTAGTGCAGAAACAATTGATCATAGAAAAAGAAGGTTGTTAACAAAGTACGCACTTGGGCTTAACTACATTTATTATACTGCAGATTTCATTTTTAAACGAATTTTTCCAAAATTCAAAGCAACTGCTTGGTTTTATAATTTGATCACTAACCGAAGAAATCATCCAATATCAAAGTCTGAGCTACTAGGACGACTTGTATATAATGGATTCGAGATTGTTGAATATGCAGACATCGATAACCTTATTCATGTTACTGCTAAGAAGGTGGGGCCTCAACTGAAGAGAAAAGAACCTTCTATTGGACTGATTCTAAGGATTAATCGAATTGGAAAAGGAGGAAAGTTATTTACTGTATATAAACTGCGAACAATGCACCCTTATGCTGAGTTTATACAGTCTTTAGTTTATAATGAGAACCAGCTTAGCAAGGGCGGAAAGTTTAAAAATGATTTTAGAATCACAAGCTGGGGTAGATTTTTTAGAAAGACGTTTATAGATGAGACGCCAATGTTATTCAACTTAATTAAAGGGGATATTCACTTAGTAGGTGTTCGGCCGCTTAGTGAGCATTATCTTAGTTTGTATCCGGATCATTTGAAACAAATAAGATCAGAATTCTCTCCAGGCTTGGTGCCACCATTTTATGCTCATTTGCCCGGCACACTTGAGGAAATTATTGAATCAGAAATCACTTATTTAAACGAACGGAAAGAATCACCTTTTCGGACCAACGCTAAATACCTGAGAAAGGCGACTTACAATATTATTTTTAAAGGTGCTAGAAGTAAATAGATGAGATATATATTATTTTTTTTACTGTTCTCGGCAGTATCGTTAAATGCTCAAGTAGTTTATGAGCCGATAACTTCTCCAGTTTATGAATTCATTGATGAAATGGCAAATGAAGGTTTCATAGACATAAGTACTTTGATAAAACCATATTCAAGAAAATCAATTGCTGAGAATCTAAGCAGTATTTCTGATAGTTTGAAAGAAGACCAAACTTTAAATAAGCGTCAGAAAGGGGAATTGCAATTCTATTTGAAAGATTTTGGTAAGGAATTAAATGAGGGAAAGGAGTGGGGTAAAAGGTTTGATATTTTGTACCATAACGATGAAAATTTCACCCTTTCGGTAAATCCCATTTTAAGCCTGCAAACCATGTATAATGATAGTGGACTTTTTTATCATAGAAGAGGAGGGGCAGAGGCTTTTGCTTATTTTGGGAATAATCTAGGCATGTATGCTAGTTTACGGGATAATGGAGTAAATAAAGTTGTTGCGGAAAGCAATCAGATTACGCGCATGCAAGGAGGTAATTATAAATTCACGTCAAATGGAGGTGCAGAATGGAGTGAAATGAAGGGAGGCATTGTTGGATCTTGGAAGTGGGGTGAAGCAGGTTTTGTTAAAGACGATTTTACTTGGGGAAACAACTATAATGGTGCAAATATATTTTCTGATAGAAACCCTTCTTTTGGATATTTAACGATTAAATTGTATCCAACCGATTGGTTTGAAATGAACTATATACATGGTTGGCTTGTTTCCGAACAACTGGATTCGGCAAATGTACTGGTAACATCAACAGGTGTTCGTAAATTCATGATTTCCAAATTTGTGGTGGCCAATATGTTTACATTTAAGCCCTTCGATCGAATCCGTATTTCTGTTGGAAACTCATCGATTTATGACAATAAGTTCAATCCAATATATCTGATGCCCGTAATGTTTTATAAGTCGTTGGATCATACATATAATGGTG
>JBLIOB010000127.1:0-11074 GCA_047639575.1 Parvicellaceae bacterium | reverse complement strand
CTCCTGTACCAACTTGATTCCAAGTAGCATCATACCAAGTAATTGTTGAGCCCATTTCTGGAGAACCAGAAGCAGTTAAAGTTCCTGTGTTTCCTGTACAAATAGTATCATTTGGTACAGTTAATGAAGAACCAGTAAATGGGTTCGTCTCAATTAATCCATTGTCCCCACTTGTAGCTCCATTTGGAATAAAAGAGGACAAAGTTGCGGCATTTGAAGTTCCGAATCGTCCACCAATAACAGTCGATGTTCCAGTTGTTCCAGATGTTCCAACATAGCCACCACTGCCTCCACCACCTGGGCCTTCTGCTTCATTCCCACTGGCAAACGTCCCAAAATCTAAAACTTGATTTCCACCATCTCCGCCATCGGCAATCATATTAGCTAAGGAAATACTTGCGGGTGATGATAAAATTATTCCTCCAGCTGCTCCTGCTCCACCTGAACCATCTTTATTAGCAACTTGACCTAGTCCAGCTGACGTGTAATCTGATCCTTGTCCATCCGCTCCATTTGCTAAAATACTACCAGCTCCTGAGATGGTGCCGTAGGAATAAACAAAGACTAATCCGCCTCCATCTCCACCGTCACCACCTTGATTATCATTTTCGTGACCACCGCCACCTCCGCCACCAAAAAATATTTTTCCAGACGAGTAATCCAAATCTCGCCCACCATATCCGCCAATAGATTCTCTGTTATGTCCACCCCAAGCACCATTACCAGGAGCTACTGTTAGAGGGTTGTTCGCATTTGTAGACCACGCGTATCCACCTCTTCCTCCTCCGGATGATTCCATTCCCGGAACTAAACCTTCTAATGCAAAAGCTGTACCGTATGAACCCGTAACAAAATCCGGGATGCCAACTCCGCTCCACGTATAAGTTCCTGAAGACGCGTTTCCGCCACCTCCTCCACCAGCATTATGTGCACTACCTCCTCCGGCTCCATTCCCAATAGCACCTTTGGCAAATCTTCCACCAACTAAATCATAATCCGCCCAGTCTCCTATTACTCCTTCACCTTTTGCACCACCTTTATCTGAAGTAGTTCCGGCATGCCAATTAGAATTGTACTCAGTTGCTGATGAACTTCCATCCGCCAACCCTCCTCTAAATCCAAGGCCAGAAACATCAATAGCTCCGTCAACAATTGTATTTCCTTCAACTTCGACAGCCACAATTCCACCAGTTGAACCAGCCCAACCTTCCGCAATAAGGGTTCCGGCTCCCGTAATTGTTAAATCCGTATATCGTTGTACTCGAATAACCTGCACGTTACCTGCTGAAGTATATGAGTTAACTAATCCACATCTTAAATTTATGATCGAACCGCCAGTCGTACCTGTAACTTCAATAAACTCGTAATTACCAGCATTGGCTAAACTATTGATAGATCCCCAGGTTATGTCATTAGGTGAACAAACATCTAGGAAAGTTGGGTGTAATATTCCGTTAATTGTGGCGCCCTGCGCTTGATAAATTAACACTAAGTCACCAGCTGCAAGAGGCGCAGTAAATCTAGCATTGGCATTTAGGTTATTGGAAGCAACAAAAATAGCCGTAACCCCTGCAGAAGCGTCAGCTGTAAGTGCTGTATACTCATTTACAATTGTACCAGCACCACTTACGGTACCACTTCCATCTTTACCTCTTTGAGCAACAAGGTTAGATGTAATGAAGATTAAAAAAACAATAGTCGCAATTCTCATTATTTCAAAAAATCAATTTATAAAATATATCCCAGTCCCAAACGCCCCCGTGAAAACAATCATCATACATGTAAATCATTTTAAGATTTATAAAAATGAAAATTCCCGAGATGGCTATAAGTATGTATTTAACAGACGTTCGCTTAGCCTTACAAGTTTGCTCAATAAACAAACAAAACGGAACACTTAATGGTACTAAAAACTCCACCATACTCCTCGACCCAAAACTACACCCATACCACCAACACCACCAAGCGCTGAAAACGTAGCTAATAATAACAAAAAGTATCGTGAATTTCAACCCTTCGGCACGTTTTTTCTTCCATAATATTATAATCCCAAACAGGGCAAATATTAATATCGGGGCAAAACTAAATAGGCCATTTTTAGTTGAAAACCAAAATTCCAATATTTGAGGATTCAGCCAATTAAAACCTTCATCCCCATATGAGTATTGGATTAGGCTATCCGAACTATAGTTCCAATATAACATTTGAGGAACCCAAGTTATAGCAACTAGTCCAACTGACCCTATAAACACAAGTGGCTTCTTAAACTTACTTAAAAGCCCATTTATCAAGCCAGAATGCAGAAAAAAGAGAAACAGTATATAAATTACACTTGTTGGTCTAACCATAATTGCTAGACCTGCGAAAAAAGAAAAAGATAAAACATGCTTCATCTTAACTTTTGTTTCAATTTTTTCAGAGAGCCAAAGGAGCACGGCAAAAAGAAAAAAGGAATAAACATGCGACATTCCAGATGAATTCAAGCTATAATAATAGAGGTTCGTTCCAAGAAAAATAAAGAGTAGCGTTAAGAAAACAACTTTGAGTTCAAATCTTTTTATCAGATAAAGTCGAAGAAAATAAAGTCCAAGCAGCAAGTAAAATAATCCTGCCAACCAAAGGCCATAATGGTATTCGTAACTATACCCATCTGCATGATCATTTGCCTTTGCCCAGGTGTGAGCGAGTAAAAAGAACGGTGATTCCATCATGGAAACGCCAATTGGATATTTAGTCTGAACTTTTCCGGTTGAATCTAAACTAAAACCATCGCCTAATTTTTCCGGCCAATCTTGTGGAATAGCCCCTGGTTCCCAACCATAAATAAAGGTAGCTGGTAAATAGACGTAGTAGCCTGAAGCATCCGCCCATATAGGATCCTTGTATCCATCTTGATTGTTTTTAGAGTTAAGATTAAGACTTAAAAAAAGTAGCAATCCGCCTAATAACGTCCAAAAGATGAGCTCACTCTTCTTATTTATTTTCCGATTATTAATGATTTTAAAATTAGAAAAATTAAATCCTTAAGATACTCAATCGGTTATTTTTTTAAATTCGTCCAGGACTTACACCCTAGAAGCAAATGGAACGATTCGATTTATGTGTTATTGGAGGTGGACCAGCAGGATATGCTGCGGCCATGCGAGCAATTGATTTTGGGAAGAAAGTTATCCTAATTGAAAAAAGTAAAGTAGGCGGTGCTGGAGTCTACAACGGTGCCTTGTCGTCTAAAACTTGGTGGGAACTTTCTCAGAAAGTTCGTTCTGTGAACGAGTCAATCGTGTCTGTTGGTCGATCAAAATTTGAACTCAGCTGGGAAGAAGTTAAAAAAACGGAGCAGGAAGCTTTGTTCGATAGAAAGTTTCAATACAGTTGTCATATTAAACTTTTGCAGGAAGAATCGATGAAAAGTGTCTTCACTTATGAACGTGGAGTTGCCAAAATGCTTAATAAGCACGAAGTAGAAATAACTAGAGCGAAAGGACCAAAAACCATCTGGTCTGAAAACATCCTCATTGCCACTGGTTCCAGACCAAGATATTTGGCCGATACAGACGTGGACGAAAAAATTATTATGACATCAGATGGAATTCATCAGATAACTGATTACCCGAAGAGTTTGGTGATTGTTGGTGCTGGAGTTATTGGATGTGAATACGCGACAATATTTGCCAATTTCGGTAAAACCAGAGTTCACTTGATAGATCGAGCAGATAGAATTCTTCCTTTTGAAGATGAAGATATTTCGAAACTTGTGGACGGAAACTTGACAAAAGCAGGTGTTGTGATGCATCACAATTCTTCTCTAGAAAGACTTGAAATCAAGGATGGTGAAGTGGAATATGAGCTATCGTACAAGGACGGAAGAAGAGAAATAATCAGGGTTGAAAAGGCACTTTTATCGATTGGTAGATTGCCAAATGTTGAGAACATCGGTTTAGAAGAAGTAGGAGTTAAAATGAGTGAACGTGGTTATCATATTGGAGATGACGACACGAGAACCAACATTCCAAATATCTATGCAGCTGGAGATGCTTCCGGAAGGATTAAGCTGGTAAACATGGGAGAAATTGAAGCTCGTCATGCGGTTGAAAAAATGTTTGACGATAATACCGAACGACTTTCTTATGACAACATATCCACGATAATGTTTCTTCAACCCGAAGTTGCTGCAGTTGGAATGAACGAAAAAACTTGTCGAGAAAAGAACATTCCAATGAAGGTCGTGAAGATCGATTATTCCTGTATTGCAAGGGCCATTGCAATGCGTAAGACTCAAGGATTTTTCAAAATCATCGTAACTAATGATGATGAGATGAAAATATTAGGAATGAGAGCTATTGGTGAGCACGCTTCCAGCGCGGTTCAAGCAGTTGCCCTCCTTATTCAACAAGGAAGAGGAATTGAAGAACTTGCGGAATTAGTTCATCCTCACCCATCGATAATTGAGGGTATTCAAGAATGTGTGAGAATGCTATTGAATAAATCAATTTTTAAATCTTCTGTATTTAAAGACAAGTTGAAATGTTATAGCTGTGTTGATGGAGTTTGTACCCCTCTTCAAAGGTTATAACAATGATGCGAAAAATTTCCTTCCTACTTTTAATTCCAATCTTCCTTAGCTGTTCAGAGTCTAATAATTTGAGCAATGAGTCACCAGAAACTGAGCCTCTTGCGGAGAATGATTTGTCCGTAGCCGAAAGAATGGCAATAGACGCCTGTGATTGTATGAAAGACGCTACAGCCACAATAGATGTGAATGTGCGTAATGCCTTTATTCAAATGGCGGAACTTCCAATAGGAGCTGACTACAAAGCTTATATGTTGGAAATGGATAGTGTTACCAAAATAAATTTTCTAATTACAATGATGAATTTAGCGGATGGTGAGGTAAGTCCTGATCAATGCATTTATGAAGTTGATTTGAAATATGAAAACGATGAATACCCTGGCGAAGAAGCGTTTCTAGAAGCAATGAAAAATGTAACTGGATGTGATGTTCCTCACGCCATCATGAAAGTTGGATTTGGAGCTTTTGAGTAACTTAATCAATACTCTTGTGAACTTCATCTTTTATTTTCACTTTAGCTTTGAAGTTTCCAGAATGTAGAATAGCGGCCAAATCATGTAATTCATTTTGTGAAAACCCTCCTGTTAGTTCTAAACTGCCTCTACAAATTTCTGCAACTATTAATGGCGCTGCTAGAACCAGATCATTAATAACAATAGCCAATGATTGTCCAGCAAACTCTTTTGTTAAGTCGAATAGTTTATTCGTACCAGTTTTCGTGAATTTCACAGAAAAATTCGTTAATAATTATTCTACTTCACCAGTGGCATTTGCTGCCAGAATATCTTCATTATAAAGACTATTTCCATTATCAGGCCCAGTGGAAGGGAAGCTGTCATAGAGTGCCAACAAGAACTAAATCGGTTCTGTCGCATCTACCCTCTTAATTTCTGATTCACTTCTTTAAACCTTCATCAAATTCTAGAAGCTATGTTCAAAGGTCATTGTTTTCCCAAAGTTGTGTTTCTTCATGCGGTTTATTGCAAGCGAAGATTTGGTTTGAGCTACAGAGACATTGAGGAACTACTAGCTAACCGAGGAATTAAAGTGGATCATGCGACCATTCAGCGCTCGGTATTCAAGTGCAGTCCTCTGCTTGATCAAGAATTTAGAAAGCACAAACAACCAGTTGGCGGAAGATGGAGAATGGACGAGACTTATATCAAAGTTCAGGGGAAATGGAGATACTTATACAGAGCAATTGACAAACAAGGAAATACAGTTGACTTCCTACTAACCAAACGCAGACAGAGGATGAGTGCTCAAAGCTTTTTGATCAAAGCAGTAGCACTACCTAAAAACTTCATGATATATTTATTGATTCACTTCATCTCCCTCGACTGAAATAAACAAAGATATTGAATCAGCTATTTCGGGATCAAAATCCGCGCCACACGAAGCCTAGAGAATAGCTGACAAAATGAGAAGAAACCTATTCATTAAAATGGATTCGAAAATGCAGGATTGTTAATGAATTCAGGATCAGATAGCGATAATAAAAAGGCTTTCACTTGCATTTTTTCCGTTGGCGTGAGCGCCACTCCTCCACCTGCAGCAAATTCTATTGATGGACTAATATTTGGGCTGGCAGGCTCTATGTTATCGCTATAATGATCTATCACACCATCCAATGTAGCAAAACGCCCATCATGCATATAAGGAGCAGAATATTCAATATTCCTGAGCGTTGGGACTTTAAATTTTCCATTATCAGTGGAAGCTCCAGTAACATCACCTAATCCATTATCAAGAAAGGTCAAATCAAGGCCGTTATTTGAATAACTATGATCTGTAAATAGTCTAGATGAATGAGGATGACAATGAAAACAATCCGCACCCAACAGGTCTTTAAACAAATCATAGCCAGCAATCTCGTCCGGGGTTAACATCAACTCAAAGCGACTCCATTTATCCCATCGGGAGTTACCTGAAACCAACGTTCTGAGAAATTGCGCTACTGCCTTTGAAACATGAACTGAATCGATTGCCTCAATTCCGAATGCTTCAAAGAACATTCTTTGATACATCGTGTCCGCCTGCAGTTTAGATTCAACATTTGGCCAGGTATCATTCATTTCAATTGGGTTAACAACTGGTCCGAAAATTTGGTCTTCTAATGTAGGAGCTCTCCCATCCCAAAAAAAGTCATTGGCATAGCCTAAATTTTGTAAAACCATGGATTGGCGGTTTCCAAATGCCCCAGTAACCCCTTGGCTAAATTGCATGGTGTCTGAAAAAGCTTTCTGCGGAAAATGACAATCTGCGCACGCTTGAGTTAGGGTGCTAGACATCTTTTTTTCGTAAAATAAATGTCTGCCCAATTCAACCCCTTCAACTGTTAGTTGATTATCCGAAGGAATCGCCATTGGCGGAAAACCAGTGGGTAACACCATATTATAAGTAGTTGGATCATAGACCCATTGCGTTGGATTTACCGTCTTGTCTTTTTTACAAGCAACTACCAGAAATGCGATAACCAATATTATAAAACTACTCTTGTTCATTAATTCTAAAGATACTATTCTTTGGTGTTATTACTATTAACGAAAGATTCATCCGTCAGCGTATGTAGGAAAGCTATTATTGCATTTTGCTCAGAATCAGTCAAATGAATAGTCGATATAATATTATTTTGATTCCAATGCCCACTTCCTCCATGTCCATAATTCTTTAATACATCATTCAGCTGATTATAGCTCCCATCATAAAAGTATGGCCCTGTAATCCCAACGTTTCTAAGAGATGGCACTCTAAACTTACCATGATCAACATGATTCATTGTTATTCTTGCTCTTCCTGTATCCGCATAGTAACTTTTGGAACCGTTATTTTCAAAAGAGTTGTTGGTTAAATTAAATCCATTATGACATTCAGAACATTTTCCAATATCCCCGAAAAATAAATCAAACCCTTCTTTTTCTTTTTCAGTGTATCTGTATTCTCCCCTAGCCTCTATATCAAATTTGCTATTTCCTGATATAAAGGTCCTCATAAAAGCTGCTAGGGATCTAGTAATTACAAAAGCATCCATCTGCCTGTTGTAAGCCTCCAAAGCCAATTTCTGATACGTTGAATCCTCTGCAACACGAATCGTTGCATCCTTCATGTTAAAGTTCATTTCATTCGAATCTTCAATTGGCGCTTTAATCTGCAATTCTAAATTTGGAATCCCTCCATCCTTAAATAAATAAGGCAGATAAGCAACGTTATGCAAAGACGGTGAATTCCGCACACCTGTTCTTCCGAACTCCCCTAAACTTAATGAAACAGTATCCGAAAACGCAACAGATTCCAAATGGCACGAAGCACAAGCAACCGTTCTATTTCTCGATAGTATTGGGTCGTTAAATAATCGTTTACCTAACTTGATTCTAGCAGCTGTTGGCAAGTTATCCTGTGGATAGTCTATTTCTGGAAACCCTACTGGAATTTCTTGAATAAACTCGGTTAATTCGATTGGCTTGGCTTTAGGTTTATCATCACTAAATTCACATCCAACAAATGCAAATAAAAGTCCGGCCAAACACCAGATAAGAAAGTTATTGTAAATCGAGAACTTGATCAAAATTGTCGGCTACTCTTATCGCCAAAGGCATGTTATCCATGGTGTGCGAGTAATTGTCAATTGACAGGTCAATGCCATTTATAAATGCAGCGTAATCAACTTTTAAATTCATTATACCGATTCCGTCTTCCGAAACATTTGTATCCACCAGTAAATTAGGTCCGGTTCTATAATTTGTATCCACTCCTACGTGCAGTGAAAAATACTCACCTGCTCCAAAACTTCCGTCTCCGTTAATATCTACTAACCCTTCAATTGCGCAGAAAATGTAACCGGTTGACCAACCCCAATGTAAACTTGGAGATTGATTTCCTAATCCGTGAGAAAGCGGATGCGTATTTGGGTCCATATGATTTTCAGCAGAGTCAACCCCAACTCCCCAGCGCATATAATGGTGATCTACACACGATGAAGCACCATATATAACAGTAGTCACGGATGGATCCATTTTAAAGAATTCATTTGAATCAACAATCGATGTAGAATTATCGGATTCCAAAAAACCCGGAACATGAAGGTACCAGTCTACCCGACTAAATTGATACGTATTACCAAAATCATCGATGAAATCTGTATTAAATGCAAATGCACTAGTGTCTACAACGTGCTGAAAATTCAGGTTTATTGTACCTGCACATTCAATACTATTACAAGGTTCAGTTATTTCCTTCTTTTTACAGCTGGAAACAAACAAAAGTAATACTGCAGCAACACTTATGATTCGATTTACTCTCACTCTATTATTAGCTTAAACGTATTAGAAGCCTTATTATTTTGATTAGTGACTCGAAGAATATATTGTCCAGCACTTAAATCATTGTAATCAATATCTAATGTCCCTTCAGAATTTAGAGCCACTTGACGAACATCCATTGTTTGACCGAGCAAGTTTGAAACGTCTACGGAGTACATTCCTTGTTCTAATCCGCTGTATTTGAAACTAACATTCCCATCAGAAGGATTTGGAAATACTCTAATCGTTCCGAAATCTAGATCGGTTACACCTAAAGCAGGACAAGATCCGTATTGCCCCATTGATAAGACAGCTTTATATAAGTTCAACCTACCACCTGTTACTGTTGGAGTTGCTCCAGTCGGACTAAGAGCAGAGATATAATCAACCCCATCATTTAAAAGATAATTTCTAACTGTTAATGCCAAGTTTCCCGGATCATTTTTAAAATCCGTAACCATGTCAGCACAAGCAGCTGACCACATCAAGCCAATTGTTCCTGCAACGTGAGGAGTCGCCATCGAAGTACCTGAAGAAGAACCATAGGCGTCACTTGGATTTGTAGACAGGATTCCAGTTCCAGGGGCACCCATATCTATTGTTGTTAATCCCCAAGCTGCATTTCCTTTTGCATCAGTAGATGTAGTATTAGTAACTGAGATTAACCAATCACTTGAACAAGCTGTTGGCACATCTCCAACCGCGTCAATATCTGTGTTTGCATTTGCAGTTGCACCTGCACTAATTATTCCGTACGCTCCTAAAGAATCGTAAAACGCACACCACAATGGGTAAGCAGCTGGGTCTGCATTATCAATACCAAATGACGAATTAGTAGAAACAACAAACGCTCCTTCTGCCCCACTGGTTTGATCATATAAAGCTCTCATTTCAAGGGCATATCCATATGCAGCTAGCACAGTCGATTCAAAACTTCCACCTCCTCCATTAGTTGCTATTGCCATAACGTCAACGTCTTGATTAACTCCTGTAACGCCTATTCCATTATCTCCGATAGCGCCAACTGTTCCTGACACATGGGTTCCGTGTTGTGCGGAAGGAATTGTTCCATCGTTGCCACCAGCATCCCAGCCATCTATATCATCTATATATCCATTTCCATCGTCATCTACGCCAGCTGTTCCCCCAACTTCGGTAGCGTTTTGGAAAAAGTTAATGTCTTGATGTGTGATATCAAATCCTCCATCGATAACCGCTACAACAATCCGATCACCGTGAGCTGTTGTACCACCTGTTGTAATTCCCCATGCATCGCAAGCTAAAATATGAACTGAACCTCCAGATCCACCCCAAGCCCACTGATCTGCAAAGTTTGGATCGTTTGTGCAAACAGTATCTCTATTAACCACATTATTATGATTGTACTGAACTATTTCAACATCCTCTCTCACAGCAAACAAGTTAATTGCATCCGCATTTGAAGTCACAGCATCGTTAAAAGAAAGGTGCCAAATATTTGTACGAGCTGATATTGCATTAATTATCTGAACATCGGTACCAGGATGATTTTCGTTTAGTTCTTTCAACACCTCTTGAGCATCAATTTTATGTTTGAACATCACCATTAATTCGCCAGAAACGATATTGTCTTGAGCGCTTAGAGAGGTTATAAATGCTAGGGTTAATAGAGAAAGTATTAATTTTTTCATAGTTGATTAGTTTTCGATGGTACTAAAGATACTCAATACCTACAATGGTGATAGTAACAAATATTACAAACGGTCAGTCTCGATTGGAAACCTTTGTATTCATTTCCACTTTTGCAATTTTATCATTCGCCTCCAACTTTACTTTCATCGCATCTTGATTTATCAATATCTCGTTGTAGGAAACTAAATACATCTTGATTGTCTTAGAAATAACTCGCTTATTCTTCATATCGTAAGCCGCGTACTCTTTGACCAGATCTTCAATCGTTGCTTCACCCTTCATTTGGATAATGAATTCACCTAGTTTTTGCGTCTGACCTTCCTTGCGAGTAACACATTGAACCAACAAAAAAGAAAGGCAAATGATTCCAGTAAAAAAAAGTTTATTTTTCATCTTCCGTATTTAAGTTTATGATCGACAATTTAGCAAAAAATGGCAAGCTTTTAATTTATAGAAGTTCTGCTGGCTCTGGAAAAACATTCACTTTAGTTCTAAACTATTTATGCATAATTCTTGCGTCAGAAAACCCGTTCAA
>JBLIOB010000126.1:0-11229 GCA_047639575.1 Parvicellaceae bacterium | reverse complement strand
CTTGAAAAGCAAGAAAGAGATCATACTCGATACCGTTTAGATTTCCGCTGGCATCACTGATAAAATGATCTGAATTGTAGTAATAGACATCGATACTCCCCTTTTTGTTTTTCAATATATCCCGATATGTGTCACTAGCGAATAGGCAAATAGGAAATAGGATTAAAAGAGTGACCAGGTAGTGTTTCAAGCTATAAAAGTAACGAAATAGCTTGATTATATACGAGGTATATTATTAGTTTAAAGAAGTTTAGTAAAATTCTTTGCCAGGCTTTACTGATGGTTTGTTTGGCTTTGGCTGTGCAGATGGCTTCGTTTTTTCTGGAGTTGAAGGCTTTGATTTCTTGCCCGAAGATTCCATTCGCTTCTCCGCATCTTTTTGCATTTTGTCAGCATGGCCTTTCATTTCAGTGATTTTCACTTCCAGTTTCTTCATCATCTCTTCCATTTTAAGCTCCATTTCGGCTTGCTTATCTTTCATCCGCGCTTGCATTTCAGCCATTTTGGAACTCATGTCCATACCGTCTTTACCACCCATTTTTGAGTCCATGTCACCAAATGAAAAATCACCCATATCAGGGAAGTCGAATGAATCTCCGAATCCGTCTTTAAACTTCTTGTCAAATTTTTGATTGAATTCTGGTGTGTTATCTTCTCCTTCGGTAACCACGGAGTCAGATTCGACTAGAACGCCATTTTCATATTTTTTGAAAATCTCAACTTTTCTACTTTGCGTTTGCGCAAAAGATCCAGTTATAATGGCTAGTAACGCTATTGTAAATAAACTTTTCATACCCAGTTGTTTTAAAGATTATTAATGAACTGGTATAGCTAATGCTAAAAACGTGCCATGCTGTTTGCATTGCTCATTTATAGAACTATAAATCGCACAACAAAAAGGATTAGAGTACGAGAATTAACCTACTTCGGGTATTGGCGAGTTCCCAGCTCTCAACCACTTGAATCAATTTAGATTGCTTTGGTGATGTTAGCTTTATTTATTTCAACGAACTCTGGTTGGACCGTATAAGCTACTTGAACTGTTTTCAACAATTAACAATTTGGAAAATCTAAACGTAAAAAGAAAGAAAAATCTAATCGAGAACTGCGATACATTTCAATTCTATAGAAATAGGCGAAGGCAATGCATTTACTTCAACAGTTGTTCGGCAAGGCTGTGCATCACTGAAATACTCAGCATAAACACGGTTATAAGTTTTAAAATCACGTTTCATATCAGTAAGAAATGTCGTTACATCTACTAAGTTTTCCCACTTTCCACCGGACTCTTCTAAAATCAATTTTACATTGTCAAAAACAGATCTGCATTGGGCCTCGAAATCAAAAGTTTCGTAATTACCGTTCTTGTCATATTTCAATCCAGGTATGTTAGCTTCTTCGCTGCCAGATCCAGCTGCTCTTGGTCCAACTCCGCTTAAAAACAATAAGTTCCCAACTTTACGAGCATGTGGGTATAGACCCATAGGTTTTGGCGCGTTTACCGCATCGATTTTTTCAGACATGTCTTTAGGTTTGAAATTGAAAGTTAAGAATATTCAATACTATATTGCTACTAACTTCACTTCGATTCTTCTGTTTTTGTCTCTACCCCAGCGATATTTGTTAGGTGCGATTGGATTGGTATCACCAAACCCTTTATGAGATAACCTAGATGCATCAATTCCTTGGGAGACGATATAAGTGTAGACAGCTTTCGCTCGATTTTGTGAAATAATTAGATTTTTTTCTGGAATTCCTGATTTGTCTGTATAACCTAATACTTCAATTTTCATTTCAACATTAGATTTTAGAATTTCCACCAATTCAGTAAGCTGCGGTCTATTGGTGTCATTAATACTAATCATGTTTGGCTCAAAAACCACTTTTTCTAATACAACACTAGTGCCAAGATCATAAGTAGCTAAAGCTCCAATATTCATTTCTTCTTTCTTTTCGTACGGTGCTTTGTAAGGCTCCTCATCTACAAGTTTATCCAAAGAACCGGCTGATTTAGAAAGCACCTTTATTTCGATTCTTCTGTTAGCAGCTCTCCCATCTTTTGTGCGATTGCTATAAGCAGGTTTGTAATGTCCGTAACCTTTATAAGCTAGTCTGCTGGCATCTATTCCTTTTCCTATCAAGTAATTATAAACGAATTTTGCTCTTTTTGTTGACAGGGCTTTATTCGTAGCTGCTTTTCCTGATTTGTCTGTATGTCCGGCAATTTCAACTTTTAAGTCTGCGCTTTTATTCAACGCGGTTAATAAAGATGCTAAATCGGGATTACTAGAGGTATTCGAAAACGTTGTTTTATTTGGTCCGAATTTTACTTTTTGCATAATCATGATAGTTCCAACTGGAATAGCCTCGGGAACAATTGCAAGGTGCTCAACGGTGATGTGAAGCATTGAACTATCAATAATTTTTGGCATCGGAGCGCAAATTCGATTTCCCTGTTCATCAGAAATGAAAAATTCAGGATATGGCTCAAACTTCATGATATTCTCTCTAATCTTATTATACCTCGGGCTAGTATTAGCTCCGTCTGTACCCAGGTCCCAATAGGCTGTAGCGTCTAGATCAGACATTCCACAAAACTGCTTTAAGATAACTGCGGAGATAAACCCTGATGCGTGCCACCCGTTCCAACAATGCAAATAAACGGGGCCTACACTATCATTAGTTGCACTTTCGTAAACCAACTTTAGCATTTCATAAATGTGCTGTTTGTCATAATAATCGTACTGCTCATATTGCATTTCATTACTGCCTCCTTCATCACAGTTGCAGTTATGGGCAACTGGCGAATCATTGAAATTGGTTCTATAAAGATAAATTGAAGCTGAAAACCCTTCTTCACACAGATTGTCGATTCCATCAGAAGGAAGTGGATTGCTGTTTTTTCTCTTTTTTGACGTATGATAATAATTATTGGCACCTCCCCGATAAGCAACGCCATGAAGAATTGGACGAAGGTTTCTTGTCCCATAAAGTTCGTCAAATCCTTTTCCCCAATTGTCTACGACTTTATGTAACAAATCCCCATCAGTATATCTGTTCTTGTAATATTCCGGGGATGGAAGTACGCCTAATACAGAAGTATCATTCCAGTTGTAATCGGATGAATAGGTGATTCTTGGATCGCCAAAGTGAATTAACGAATCTGGTCTATATCGGATTGAATCTAAATTTAATTCGGTAGAATCTGGATCTCCTTGGCCTTGCGCACTTGCCCCGCTATGCGGAATCAACAGGAATATTACTATGGTTATTGCTATATACTTCACGGAATCAAAATTAACTTGGATATCAGATGTTCTTTAACGTTGTTGTAATACTTATTCACACAGGCATAATCAAAAACAGGTCCAGACGGCTTTTTAAATAATGTTTTACTGTTCTATAACGGTAAATATCGGATTCAATACAGCTCCGCTAGAACTTCTTTATTATTTGACAGATTGAAGATAAATAAGTGCCTCCAAATAGATTTAAGTGGACTAATAAAGAGTACAGATTCCGGAACGCAGGTCAATGTTAGACCTAAAAGTTTAGGTGTTAGCGTATTAAATTGATTATGGCTACATCTATGACCTCATAATCAGAAGACGCTTTGAATTTTGTTTTTAGCTGAAGTGGAGATACGCTATCTATATCCAAACTCAACCATTTTTGAACGTATTGATCAGATTTTAGAGTTGATTGAATTTGATTTAGTTGTTTTAGACCTTTGACGCTTTTATCATTGAGATACTTTGCCAATGTGGTCAGATCATTATCATTAAAAAGAATGCTAGCCAGAGAAAGTGAATGGGCAATGATGACTGAATCTTGTATGCGTTTTTCCTCCGCTAATTCAGCAGCGTCACAGCATTCTGTTCTATCTGCCGAAGCTTTTTCTATCTGACCCTAAATTTCCAAATTTTCTGGATTTGCTGAGTTCCAGGAACAAGATGAAAAGAAGATTGCCCGGACAAGGGTGATTTAAAAAGCTTGCCTAATAGTACAGTGTGGGTGTAATTTATTATTTGAATTTTTTCAGTTCAATCAGTCTGGACGCTTTTTAATCCTTCCTAGGTTGTACTTAGCCTTGCTGTTTTTATAAATCGGATTGTAATAAAAATTATAGCTTAACATGATTTCATGAGATCCGCTGTGGCCTTTTGATATATTTGAGATACCTAAATCGTAGGCATAATTTAAATAAAGCTCATCGAATAAACGTACTCCAATAAGAAAGCTGATTGCGTCTTTCCAACGGTATCCGATTCCACCTTTTATTATGTCAACATACTCATATACCGCCTGCATTTCAATGCCAATTGGATTTCCGGCTAAATAATTTATCGTAGCTGCGGGTTGAATTGAGCCGTTGGTAGAAATCTGGATCAAACCCCCTGTTTGAAGATGAAAATGTGTTTTAAGTGGAGTAGTTGTTCCGCTGAAATAATCAATTTTAGGCGACAAAATGTTTAACGCGGATAAACCAAGGTAAAAATTATCACTGTAAAACAAAGAGCCAAATGAAGCGTTGAAAGCACCTGCTTTTCCTTTTGAAGCATCAATTAAATTGTCAGTCGGACTGTTTAAAGTGACTTTATTTCCAAGCAATTTATACTGGGTAAATGATGCAGCCACTCCAAAAGATAATTCAAAGACTTCACTGAGGTCTGCATGGTAGGCATAGCTACCGCTAAAACCGATATTGCCTAAAACTCCATTTCGATCATTATAGAAATAGCCACCAAACGCGGAAGCAGCACCGTCAATTCTTGAATGACTTGAAAACAATTGGGTACTTGGCCCATCGTCATAACCAACCCATTGAGAGCGATGCTGTAATGTAATGTCCCAATAGTATTTAGACCCGGCAAAAGCTGGATTTAGAACATACGGATTAGAATTATACAATGAAAAAACGGGAAGTTGTTGTGCAATTCCGTTGAAACAAAACCCTAAAATGACGATATAGATTAGAATTTTCATAATTGTTTTACAACCGTAATTGTTCCTTTAAAAGTGCTTATCCCGTCTTTTAGATCAAGAAAATAAAAGTAGGTAGAGGCAGGTAAACTTCCGCCATTCCAATCACTTTGGTAATCTACTGAGCTATAAACTTCGGCCCCGTTCCGATTCATTATTACGACAGCGTTTTCCGGAAAATCTTGTAAACCGTTTATGATCCAAGTATCATTTTCTCCATCTCCGTTTGGTGTAATTGTGTTGGGAATAAATAAATCTTCGACACATTTTATAATGACGACTTCATCTGAATTAACGCAAACTCCATCATCCACAATGACAGAGTAAGTTCCTCCTAAAGAAACTTGAATGACTTGTGTGGTTTCAGAATTTGACCAAGTGTATGAGACTCCACCTGCACCAGCATCCAAGATAGCGAGATCGCTTCCACAAATTGCCTGATCATCTCCGATATCCACAGTTAAACCGGCCCGACTAACGATGATTGTATCACAGATAAACTCACCTCCTAAATCAACTTTCACCCAATATGTTCCGCTTCCAGAAGTCGTAATTGATTGAGTAGTTTCTCCTGACGACCATTCGTAGCCTCCAACTAGCGCAGCAGTAAGTGTAATGGATTCTGAGTCGCAAATAGTTGTGTCATTTCCAACATCAAGTTGAGGGTTGAAAACGCAAGCTTTGTTAATTTTATTACCCATTATTAAGCCGCCATTAAATTGGGAGGCACCATCATTTCCTGGCATTGCACCTAAAGTACTTCCATCACAACCTGTGTTAGTTGTATTGATTACGATACCGTTATTTCCGCCAGTATAACTTACATTTGCACCACCCGGTGTTGACCCAGATTTAAACCAAATCAATCCGCCACCTCCGCCCCCACCTGGACCGAAACATCTGTCTGGATTTGTGCTGATCGCGATGCCAAGTGAGTCAACCCACCAGCCATTTCCAGCACCACCGTTCGCACCATTAGCTTCTAGATCAATTGTGCCCGAAAAGCTATTTGATTCAAGCATAATGGAACCGCCTGCACCTCCACCGCTTCCACCATCTCCTGATCCTTGTATTCCTGCCTGTCCATTGGCTGAAATAGTATTTCCGTTGCCGATGATGTCGTTGGCAATTAAAATAACCATGCCACCACCATCACCGGCTTTATTGTCATAAGGACCATTACTATGACCAGCGCCACCTCCACCACCTAGATACATTCTACCTGATGAACTACCAGTAACCATTGCTATTCCTCCATCCCCAGGGTAATCACCTTGACAAAGAGACGTGTTTGGTTCGTCATTAATTCCTCCAATTCCGCCAGCTCCGAGATTCGAGCCTCCACCACCACCAGAATTGTGGTCATTTCCACCACCACCTCCATTGCCGAGTGCTCCACGACCGCCATTATTTGTTGTATAACCTGCAATACCTTCACCTTTCATACCACCATGACCAAGTGATGCTTCGTATTCATAACCTGAAAGCGACAAGAAAAAAGTGCAGCCGAACGGAGAATTGATGTGTGTTCCTCCTCGAAAGCCTTGGTGAGAGACGTCTATGTTGTCATTAAGTATAATACTGTTTTGGGCTCTCATGAGTACAACGCCACCAGATGATCCATCCCATTCTTGAGCTGTTACTGGTCCATCGATACTTATATCCGCATAGTCTGGAAATGAGATCAACTGAATTGAACCGCCCGACTGGTAGGATTTTTCTAACAAGTGAGTGAAAACGATATCTGTACCAATAAGGTCACAAATTTCAACGAATTCCACATTTCCAGCGCCATAATAATTATCTACAGTACCATATGTAGGAGAGTCGCTAATGTCAATGTTAGCACCTTTCATTTGGATGATTAACAAAGTATCTCCGATAGATAAACCTATTACCGAAGGCACAGTTGCCGTAGCAGTAACTATATTCAAGTTTGAAACAGGGAAATAACTATTCACAACTCCAGATAAACTTGTCTGAGAGATGCTTGTAATAGACGTAATAATAATCAAGAATAGAAGGATGATTCTCATATGAGTAAATGTACCAATCTGAGTTGAATTTGTTATGTGAATTATTTGAAACGTCCGATTTAACCGACAAACGATGGTATTTCGGTTAAAAGTGAACAGTATTCGATATTCGATAGGCGGGATCCACAAGTAGTTATCATTATTGCTTTCACAAGCGAAAAGAACTGATATATTTGCACTACCAATACTATTTGGGGGTATAGCTCAGCTGGCTAGAGCGTCTGGATGGCATTCAGAAGGTCCTCGGTTCGACTCCGAGTATCTCCACTAAATAATAGCAAGCCTTTCGGACAGTTGTTCGGAAGGCTTGTTTTGTTTTCGATAGGATGTAGATATAACTACTCAGAATTAAAATTGCGCCCAGAATTCTAAATTTTAGTGTTGGTAACTCAAAATGATTCCAGTTTTATTATATCTTCATTGTACCTGCGCCAAAGCGTTAGAGGTCATCCTCAACCTGACTGGACTTAATTAAATAGTATGCTGGAAATATTTGGATTGATTTTTTTGTCAAAAAAAATTGGAGGAATTGCGAGTGATAAAGGACATTCTCGTGGGTTATTTATTGCTTTAACTATAATTGCTTGGGTTGGTTGTGAAATAGCCGGAGTGCTGATTGGTTTAATTGTGTTCGAAGATGAAGGAATACTGATGTATGGTCTTGGTCTCCTTGGAGCCGCGCTAGGTGTTTTGGTCGTTTTCGTATTGGCTAGTAGCATTGGGGAAAATCAAAAGCAATCGACAGATGTGTTGGATGAGCAGTTTGAGAACGAAGTTGTGTAACTGTAGTTTGCAATTATGGTTTTAGAATCGAGAACTTCCAGTAAACAATCACCACTTCTAGATCGTCACTAAACTCTGAAAAACTATAATCCGTTCCAGATGGAATAACAAATGCATTTCCTTTACTAAAGTTAGCACTGGCTTCTTGATCAACCAAAAGCTTCATCCGTCCAGAAGTAATAAAGCCAAAAAGGATGTCATATTGATGTTTTAGATCATTAGCCAATTGGTTTAAGTTGCTAGGAATAGCAACTGTGACAGATGTAACTCTTGCTGTGGCTTTAAGAATTCCAGTATCTCTTGCAACTGACCCTTTATGTTTCCAATTGTTCCAAATAGCTTGGCCTTTAACATGATGGCTAAAAGTCTGGCCTTGATACTTTCGGTCTGGATTATATATGTCTGTTGGTAATTTCAGCTCATGATCAATGGTCGTCATATGGTCCGAGGGAAGCCCAATTTCAATTACTTCAAGATTGTCTGAAGCTTCTAAAACTTGATGTCTAATTTCTGGAGGTTGAGTTATGCAATCTCCTGCTTGTAAAATAAACCGTGGGCCTTGATCTTCTACCACAATAAACCAATTTCACCCAACCTCTATAACAATAGATAAGCTGAAACCCAATGGTATGATAATGCACCATGTCTGGAACTGGCCCTCCTTCAGGAATTTGAATATATGAAGCAATAATACTTCCGCCCAACCTATTTGGAATTAAATCTCGGAACTGTATTCCTGATCTACCAATTACCCGCGAACCGCTGTTCTCTAATTTCTTATTTGAAAAGAGTTTTCTGTTTTCGGATGAGCTATGATTTTGGAATTGGAAATGACATTTACTTCCGAGCCGTTTGGGGCGATGCACGGAGCCAGCTCCAGTTCATCAGAAATTAGATTGAGGTTATTGGCTTTTCCTTTAACTTTTCGATCCAATCGAATCTGTAACCCAAAACCACTAATGATTGCTACTTCTGGATTGTCCGCAGGTTAAATTCGATCTAACCGGAAGCCAATTTTTAAAAAAAAAAGGATAGGTCAGTAGCTAAATCTGTTGATGGCATTACAACTTCAGCGCAATCTACCGGGGGTAAAATTATAAAGTTTGAATGTGGCTTTTAATAACGTCAAACTCTGCAGCCAGTGCTATAATTACTTCAGGTTCAACTTCTGTACTACCCTCAATTTTTCTTGCAAAATCAGCTAACTTATTTGCGCCAACCGTAACGCAGGAGCCTTTTAGTTTGTGGGATGCACTTTTAATAGAATCAAGGTCATTGTTCCTAACACCCTGCTTCATTTTATCAATCAAATCAGCCGACTCTTTAAGGTAAACGATAAAAATCGATTCTCTTAATTGAACGGGAACATCATAGATGGGAGCATTTTGATCTAACATATCCTAAAATATATTCATTCTACTGAGTAAATTCTTACGGTACGTTCTGCTAATTGGCAGCACTTTGTCTACTATTGCGACTGTGTTTTCTTCAATCTGGTCAATACGATTGAAGTTGATAATGAAAGATCGGTGGATTCGGCAAAATTCATTTTTTGGTAGTTTATTTTCTGCTTCCTTCATCGTAGTATGAACCACATATCTTTTATCAGCAACGTGAACACCTATATAATCTCCTATCGACTCGATATAATCGATATCATGAATATCTATTTTAACCAACACAGATCCAGATTTCACGAAAATAAATTTCGTATCACTGATTGCGTCAGGCAGTTGTATTTTTTCTAGAGACTTTAAAAACCTATCATATTTAACTGGTTTTACCAGATAGTCAACTGCATCTTTATTAAATGCCTCAACCGCATAATCTTCTTTTCCAGTGATAAAGATTACCGCAGGATTACCTTGCATTGAATCAACCATGTCCAAACCACTCATCTCTGGCATTTCAATATCCACAAAAAGAACGTCCACAGCATTTGCCTTTAAAAACTTTAAAGCTTCTTTCGGGTCACCAAAACTACCAGCTAGGTCTAGGTCGTCTGCCTGTTCCACAAAAGCTTCAATCACTTTTCTGGAAGTAGTATCATCATCTACAATTAAACAGTGCATTTGGTTAATGGGTTTTGTTAATTATAAATTTAATAATTATTGGACGTCCGTCAAGGAGAACGGCATATAATATTAGTTTTGTTATGAATGAAGGTCGTAATTACAGGAGGAGCAGGATTTATTGGGAGCCATACAGCGGTTCAACTGGTAAATGACGGGTATGTACCAATTATATTAGATGATTTTTCTAATTCGTCAGTAAACGTAATCGGACAAATTGAAAAAATAATTAACCGAGATATTTTATTTTATCGAGTTGATTGCAATAATGAGAAAGAAGTCTCATCTGTTTTTTCCGAACACCCAGATATTGTAGGTGTTATTCATTTTGCTGCTTTCAAGGCAGTCGGGGAATCGGTTGAAGAGCCAGAGAAATATTATCACAATAACTTAGGTAGCCTTAACGCTATACTTAAGGTTATGGCAAAATTTAAGGTGCCGAAATTAGTGTTTTCCTCTTCTTGCACAGTTTATGGAATTCCAGATGAAATTCCAGTTGGTGAAAATGCCCCCATCAAAGAACCGACTAACCCTTATGGACACACGAAGCAATTAGGTGAAGCAATATTAACGTCAAACTGTAAGTTTAATAAAGATTTAGAAGTGGTATTACTTCGATATTTCAATCCGATTGGAGCACATCCTTCCGGGTTAATTGGAGAATTGCCAAAAGGGGTTCCAAGTAACCTGATTCCATTTTTAACACAAACTGCAGCTGGGTGGAGGCAAGAATTAACCGTCTATGGCAGTGATTATGACACGCCAGACGGAACGTGTATTCGAGACTATATTCATGTTATGGATGTAGCCGAAGCACATATTAAAGCTTTCAGGTGGGAGAACAAATCTGGTAACATTGATATTTTTAATATAGGAACAGGCAGAGGCTCAAGTGTTAAAGATGTTATCGATGCTTTTGAAACAGAATCGAACTTAAAATTGCCAATAAAATGGGGAGAAAGGCGAGAAGGAGATGTTCCTGCTATCTTTGCTGATACTAATAAGGCTAAAACCGTATTAGGATGGGAACCTAAATTGACAATTAGTGAGGCGCTTTTAAGCGCTTGGAATTGGCAAAAAACTTTGAATAAACCAGAATGAAACTACTGATTTTCAGTATTCTAATGATACTCAGTTCTACGAGTTTTTCTCAAGGACTATTTGAGTATTTTAAATTAACGGCTGATGACGATGGACCCGAAAAGTTTGATCGAATAGCGGTTGATATTAATTGGGATTCTTGGCTTGGAGCCCCTGTGGATATCAAAACAGGAAATTATTCCATTGGGGTAAATGCATACTGGTATAAGGACATACCTCTAAATAAAAAAAGTACAATTGCATTTGCGTTCGGA
>JBLIOB010000125.1:0-11273 GCA_047639575.1 Parvicellaceae bacterium | reverse complement strand
ACAACAAAAAGTAGCCTGTCAGGTATATTCAATGTTAGCTTTATATTTTTTAGGAACTCAATATGATTGGATTCATCCAGAATTAAAAACCATTATTAATAAAAACATTCATCAGGGAAGTGCAGCCTATAAAGCAAGAGGGAAATATGTGCTGCAGCAAATAGAAAAATTTAAGGCTAAATAATAAGTTCTACTAAAGCTTAGTGAATACAAATTTGTATCTTTGCCCCTTCAAATTTTAAGCCTATGTCTACGCATTCTTTACAAGCTATTTCTCCTATTGATGGGCGTTATGCTTCAAAAACTAAATCATTACAAGCTTTCTTTTCCGAAGAAGCTTTAATAAAATATCGTGTTCTTGTCGAAATTGAATATTTTATTTCAATGGTTGAACTTGGGCTACCACAATTAAAAGATTTTGACACTTCTTTATTTCCTGAACTTCAAAAAATTTATACGAATTTTTCTACTGAAGATGCACTTGAGATAAAAGAAATTGAGAAGACTACGAATCACGATGTTAAAGCCGTAGAATACTTTATTAAAGGTAAATTTGAAACCTTAGGCCTTCAGAAATTTAAAGAGTTTATTCATTTCGGATTGACTTCTCAAGACATAAATAATACAGCCGTTCCTTTATCTTTAAAAGATGCTATGAATGAGGTATATGTACCTCAATTATTCGAATTAAAAGACAAACTAAAGGTACTTGTAAACGATTGGGCAGATATTTCAATGTTAGCTAGAACACATGGTCAGCCTGCTTCTCCTACACGATTAGGAAAAGAAATCAATGTTTTTGTGGTACGTATTGAAGAGCAATTTGACTTGCTTAATAATATTAAAAGTGCTGCAAAATTTGGCGGTGCTACAGGAAACTTTAATGCACATAAAGTTGCTTATCCGAATCTAGATTGGAGAGCGTTTGGAGCTACATTTGTTCAAGAAAAATTAGGATTATACCATTCGTTCCCAACCACACAAATTGAGCATTACGACCATATGGCTGCATTGTTCGATTGTTTAAAAAGAATCAACACTATTTTAATTGATTTGGACAGAGATATTTGGACTTATGTTTCGATGGATTATTTCAAACAAAAAATTAAAGAAGGTGAAATTGGATCGAGTGCAATGCCACATAAAGTAAATCCGATAGATTTTGAAAACAGCGAAGGTAATTTAGGATTAGCAAATGCTATGTTCGAACATTTATCTGCTAAACTTCCTATTAGTAGATTACAACGAGATCTAACAGACAGTACGGTATTACGTAATATTGGAGTACCAATGGGTCATACTATTATTGGATTTCAATCTACGTTAAAAGGGTTGAATAAGCTCTTATTAAATAGGTCGAAATTTGCTGAAGATTTAGAAAATAATTGGGCGGTAGTTGCCGAAGCGATTCAAACTTTATTACGTCGTGAAGGCTATCCTAATGCGTATGAAGCTTTAAAAGGCTTAACTAGAACCAACGAAACTATCAATGCTAAATCGATTGCTAATTTTATTGAAACCTTAGAAGTTTCAGAAGAAGTAAAAGCTGAAATGCGGGTGATTACTCCGAGTAATTATACGGGGATTTAAATTTGATTTCTTTGTCATTCCGACAGCGCAAGTAACGAGGAATCTTTTTATTATTGAGATTCTTCACTTCGTTACACTCGTTCTGAATGACAGATTAAATAATAAATATAAAAAAAGGCTTTCATTGATGAGATGAAAGCCTTTTTTTATATTAAAATTATTGTTTACATTTTAAACAATTCTCCTATGGTGCTTAATTTAGTGACATCAATATCTCCATTATCTATTGAGTTCATTAATTTCAACATTTGATCGGGTCTCATATTGTCACCTAACAATCTAATTACTGCAAAACCTTTTTCAGCATCACTCGCTAAGACAATAATTTCATCTATCGCATCTTCTTCGCCTAAATACTTTAATGTAGCTCCTTTATTATTGGAACCGTATTTCATTAAGGTTTTGTATTTATCTTGCTTCATGATGTCATTAATTTCTTTTTTATTGGCATCATAATTTGCATCATTCCCTTCTTTTATAGGAAAAGCGACTACATTTATTTTCTTAACTGTTTCTAAAATATCTTTCTCTTCTTGAGATAGGCTATTTCCCTTAGCTTGCAATAAACTGGTCGCTATATCTATTTTTAGAAAAGTATCATCTTCTTGTTTTTCAACTAAATACTTTTGTAAAGATTTCTCGTTGCTACAGCTAAACAAGGTGAGTGCTGCTAGGCCAAGTCCTATGATATATCTTGTAAGTATCATAATTATGATTTTTTATTGTTTTCAAGGTTTTTCAACTCATCACTACCTGGCATATTAAGGTCTTTGGTAAGTTTAGAGATTTTTTTAAGATCAATGTTACCCGTAATACTCATGATAACCGTTCGTTCTTTACCATCAATGTTTCCTGTAAGGTGCATCAATAATTCTTTTACATGGTTTTCATCACTTCCTTCTTTTGAATAGAATTTAATGTTCTTACCATCATCTTTCACTCTCATTAGTTCTGAAAGACCTTTAGAGCTAGCTACATAACTTTTAACTGAAGCATCCATACGTGTCGCTACACTTGGGTTTTCGGTAGTAAATATTTTGATATTATCTAAGTTATTTACTAGTTCAAGGTATTCTTTTGCTTCAGGATCGGTGGAGTTTAAATCCATCTTACCTAACAATTTAAACATGTTTTTAGTAACGACCACTGAGGTTACGTCATTTTCATCTTCGAATACATCGAAGGCATCTTGCGCACTCATTAAAAATGGAGTGACTAATAAGGCGATTAATAGAATTACTTTTTTCATTTCTTTAAATTTTAAATTTTTGATTAATGTTTATTATTTTAATAATTTTTCTGCGGTTAGTGTTATTTCATTGATTGCAAGGAGTGCATCGGTTCCTTTTGTAAAGTTTTCAGAAAGTAAAAACATAGGTTCTGTTCCTTTATTTAAATTATCAGAAAATAGTAGCATTGTTTCTTTTGTTTTATTTAACGCCATTAAGGCATCTTTTTCACCTTGCGAAATTCCTGGACTAGAGAACATAAATCCAGCCACAACAATTACTATTGCTGCTGATGCCGCTATACTGTACCACATTCCTCTTGTGTTTCCTGTGGTTTCAGGTAGTTTCAACGCTCGTTGAGACACTTCTTGTTTTGCTACGGAAAGCCCTGCAAATAAATTTTTATACGGTGCTAAATGATCAGCAACTTCTTCGTTTGCAAAATAGGTACGTAGAATCGTTTCTTGCTCTAAGGTGGTGTTTCCTTCAAAATAATCTTCTAACAAAGATTCTATGTTAGCTAATTCCATAATTGTATTGTTTAATTAATTGTTCTCTTATTGTTTTTCTTGCTCTTGATAAACCAACTCTTATTGCGGTTTCATTTATTTCAAGCATTTCTGATATTTCAGTATATTCAAATTGTTCGACATCTCTCAACTGCATAATCATTCTTTGTTTTTCAGGAAGGGTTTCCATTAGTTTTAAAACCATTTCTACTCCTTCATTTCCTTCTATAGTTCTCTCTATATTATCTGTGTGATGAAAATTATTATGTACAATTTTTAAATTGGATGCTTGTTTTGACTTTAATCGATCTAAGCAATAATTTTTTGTCATTGTCATCGCAAAGGCTTCAGGATTTTTATATTTCTCCATGTTGTCCTTTCCCTTCCATAATTTCAAAAACACTTCTTGTACTGCATCTTCCGCTTCATCAGTTGATATCAATATCCTTCTGGCAAGCCTAAATAGCTTATCCTTTACAGGTAATATGATCTCTAAAAATTCTTTCTGCTCCATGGTTAGCGTTGCAATATTTATGTTCTTCTCCTTTATGACGAGCTAGTTATATTTTTGTTACGTTTCATATGTCAATATAAATATTTTTTAATGGTCACATGCTGTTCATTATTAGTCATTTCCTTAAATGATCAACGTTTTAGGGTGCTCTTTTCATTTTCATAAAAGTGGAATTCTTTTTTGGTTTCAGCAATAATGTCCCTAATTTAGGAGTTTACAAAACTAAACGAAATATACCCTTTCTTATGAAAAAGAAATCAGTCTTATTTATTTTATTAGTTGCTATCTTATTTACTTCTTGTTTCAAAGATAACGACGATGAAATACAAACTGCCTCTGTATTAGATATCCAGAATTTTATCTACAGAGGTCTTAATTTTTTCTATTTATATAAAGCAGACACCGATGAATTATCCAACGATGCTTTTGCAAATCAAAACGACTTAAATGCTTTTCTAGTTTCTAAAAATAGTCCAGAAGAGTTGTTTGATTATTTAAAATCTCCACAAGATCGTTTTAGCATATTAGTTGATGACTATGTAGCACTTGAAAATGCTTTAAATGGAGTCACCTTAAATAACGGTATGGAGTTCGGTTTAGTGTTCTACCCTGACGGAAGTGGAAATGTGTTTGGCTATGTGCGTTATGTACTGCCAAATTCAGATGCAAGCAACAAAGGAGTTGCAAGAGGGATGATTTTTAATGCAATCGACGGACAACAAATTAATGAAAACAATTTTAGTGACTTATTAAGCCCAGACACTTATTCTATTGGTTTAGCTGATTTCGATGACATTACGATTACGCCAACAGGAGAAAGTATTGACCTTACAAAATCTCAGATTACTGAAAACCCAGTGCATATTTCACAAACATTGACCGTACAAGGACAAAAAGTGGGCTATTTAATGTACAATGCATTTACCCGAAATTTTGATCCACAATTAAATGCTGCTTTTTCACAGTTTCAAGCTGATAATGTAAGCGATTTAATTTTAGACCTGCGTTATAATGGTGGTGGATCTGTAGACACAGCTATCGATTTAGCGACAATGATAACGGGTCAGTTTAACAATGAGTTGTTTATAAGTGAACGATGGAATGAAGACCGACAAGCAGTATATGCAGAAGACAAACTATTTAATACGACCATTGACAATGGTGATCAAATTAACAGCCTTAATTTAACACGAGTATATGTTCTTACTTCGCAGCGTTCTGCTTCTGCGAGTGAGTTGGTGATAAATGGATTAAACCCTTATATCAATGTAATACAAGTAGGTGATGTTACTACAGGAAAATTTCAAGCTTCCTTTTTACTGTATGATGCACCGGCACCCTATTTTTCTAGAAATGAAGCCAATACCGGACATACCTACGCAATGCTCCCTTTGGTATTTAAAACAGTGAATGCAGCAGGATTTACCGATTATGTTGACGGATTGGCACCCGATGTTGTTGTGGAAGAAAATTATAGCAATTTAGGAGTCTTGGGCGATGTGAATGAACCTTTATTAGCAGCCGCTTTAAATGAAATATTTCCAAGTCCAATGCCACAACCAAGAAACAATATTCAGTTTGAAGAGATTTCTGAAAGCAAAGCAAATTCGCCTTTATACCAGTTAATGATTGCGGAGCATTAGAAAAGCAAATTTATAGAATTTAAAAAGCGGGCATTTTGCCTGCTTTTTTTTTATCTTTGGGTTGCTCTCAACAAATTTTCATTATTTCCGTTTCGGGATAACGTTAATGAAATTGATACTATAACACGTTATGTGTAAGCAAAAACCTGATGATTAATACTTCTCATTTTATAGCTGAATTAAAATATAATAGGACTGAAAAAGATGAACTCATTAACACCCTGCAAGAAGAAAACAAACAGTTAACAACCCAAGTGGAGACTTTAAAGCAAGTGTTACAAACTAAAACCTAAGCGTTTTTTTTTTAAAAGGAAGCTTTCCCTGCCCTCATAAAACAATTCGTGAAATAGGAAGTGAAGAGACCGTAAAATTTTAAACTGTTTGAAATCCGACAAAGGAGGATAAGTTTTTAAAATTTAGGTCGCAAACAAACTATTTAGAAGTGTTTTCTGCAGGCTAGACTTTTTTGTTTCTTTTTTGGTCAATGCAAAAAAGATAAAAAAATAAAAGACCTACCACTATTTTTAGTACATTTACCCTCTATCCCCACTCCTATTTGCCTTTGGCGAACGGTGTGGGGATTTTTATTAGATAAAAATGCACAAAAAGTATGTTTATCTTGAAGCATAAGCCGATCAACGTGTATGAATATAACGATATAACAAGTTGTAGGTAATTGAATACTAACTTAAACTATAAGTAATCCCAATCAAATAAATTCAAAAATGAAAAATATACTGATTATAAGTGCTATAATATGGGCTGTTGTAATTCTATTAGCTTCATATCTCTACAGTGATACAGAAAATTACAAATATCTATTTGGTATATTACTAGTTGCAGCAGGATTACAAAATGCACTTATTTATAATGCGCGGAAAAAACAATAGTCGGTGAAATAAGCCCTTTAGGGCTTACATGTTGATACAATAAAGAATAATACGAAATCCGGAATATCAAAACTACCTACAACAATATATATAGCGCATTAAAACGCGCCATATAATCAACGTTGTAAAACATTTTGGAAGCACTAAATGAGCATTAGCAGAACTTGGATAATTCTATTCAGTTTGACAATAATTGGTTGTCACAATTCGGATACTGACGGTGGTAACTTGACTAGGCAGAACGAACTACTCACTAACTCCATTTCGAAAGACCTAAACGAACTAGCCAAGTCGCCAATTTATAAGTGGTATAGCTCTAGCTTTCCACACGAATGCAAACCACAGTTTGACTATTTAACGGACAGGAAAATACTTTCTGACGGGACCTTGGGAAGTTCACGTCTCGACTCTCTTACGACACTTAAGAATTTGATACAACGACACCGTAGGGTAATTGGCGAGACGGACATTCAACTTTACGACTACCAATTAGCCCAGTTGCAGAATCGACTTTCCAGTTCGGACTTTTCCGAACATGAAATTGAACAAATACGGTTCGAATTTCTCAATATTCAAAAGTCACTCTTTTGCTCTCATCTATCCGACCAATATTATGCAAGCTTTTCTGTTATCGACACACTAAGCCTAAATGTGTTTCCACATCAAGAAGTAGTTGAACTTGGCGACACATTTCGTGCTGACCTATACATGACCTGTTTTGAAACAATAGAAATTCATGACTTCATAGTTTACCGAGAAATGGACACGACCAAATTTCCGACAGAGTTTCGGGTTCCAATTGACACGGTAAGAAGAAGGAAAAGAACTCCAACAATTGAAATAGTTGCGAATGAAACTGGCGACCAGAAGTATCACGTACTAGGAATTGTTGAAGACAACCGTGGAAATCAGCTGAATTATATCAGGGAAATAAACTTTAAAGTCAAAAACTAAAAAACGTTTCACAACAAATAAGCTCTAATGAAGTGCGGTAAGGCCGCACTTGATTAGAGCAAGTGTTGACTCAAGCTTCGGTAGCGGGGTGTGGGTGTGGCAGAAAGCCCTTTTCAGAGCCTATGGGTATTCAATGGTTCGCTCGGCTACGAAGTTCACGCCATTGATTTTTTGACCAAAAGATGATTGGGCCAAACAGATAAGCAGGATTAGAAATGAAATGGATGGTTTCATTCGAGTTCAAAGTAAACCCAACAGGTGAGTTTGGGTTCGAAGGTGAAACCTTGAATGAATTCAGATGTGAAGAGCGTACAACCTACTCAGTTACAACCTGTTCGGTAATTGGCTCCACAACAGGCACTTCCATCACCGGGTAATAGTCGGTAGTATTTTCTTCAATCACTCTTTTTAGAGCATCGATGTTCTTTGCTTCTTGGGTTGTGAACGCACCGCTCAAATGTTCCATTAAAGCCATCATAGATTTCATCACCATGCCCTTGGCCATTACTTTCGAATCGGTTTTAATCACAA
The DNA here is from genome assembly GCA_047639575.1 of Parvicellaceae bacterium. GTDB lineage: Bacteria > Bacteroidota > Bacteroidia > Flavobacteriales_D > Parvicellaceae > JBLIOB01. Next base: position 3,413 of record JBLIOB010000125.1, on the reverse strand, counting down.
CTCCGCCATCCTTTTCAGTGTAAGTCATGGTTTGATCAAAGTCCATCATTTCACTATCGAAATGCAATGTCACTTGCTCAAATTCAGTCACCGAAACCATGGTTTCAATCATCTCAAAATCAGGTTGACCATCACCTGGGTTAACGATTACTTTGTAGGTACTTCCCACTTCTCCTTTTTCTCCAGTTAAGAGTTCCATGCTCTGAAAACCTTGCAGCCACTGGTCGTACTTTGATTCATCGTACCCAACTGCCCAAGCTTCCTTTAAAGGTTTGTTAACGGTTACCTCATGTCCGTATTGAACGACAGGATGGATGATTCCAACAGCAAAAAATGCCGCTACTAATACAGCAATTACAATTATGAGATACTTTAAAATTTTCATGATTCGGGATAGGTTTATTGATGTATGAAAGTAAAGGATTCTTTAAGAATGACTTTAGTTTTAAATGATAGTCCGTAAAGCTGCCACTAAGCTCTATTCGTTAGAAAAATGAAAAGTAAACTCGTTCTAAATTCAAATAGTGAGACGCTTCCTTCGTCAGCGAAGCAAGCAGCAAGGTTCGAGATCTTCGTTTGTTTCCTTGAGGAACGAAGGGTCTCCATTCTGAATGAAAGGTTACGGCAGCACTAAATTTCTTATGCTGGCAACTTTACGGACCATCATTTAGTTTTAATAGTCGGTAAAGAAACCGTAGTTCAACAATTCTCGGTTTATTGTCAGCCTGATCAATGGAGACCACCACGGTACTTTCTTTTTTAGCTGCATCAATTGCGCTGACCATTATGCCTGGTCCAGACAATCTATTCGTTCTTACAGAATCGCTGACCAAAGGTGTTAGGAATGGCATTGCCGTCTCTGTCGGCCTTGCTTCGGGAGTCTTGCTACATACGCTGGCTGCTGCTTTGGGCCTGTCTTTTGTAATTCAGAATTCCGAACTAGCATTTTCAGTCATCAAATACTTGGGCACTGCGTACCTGCTGTATTTGGCCTTTAAAGCGTACCAAGAGAAAAGGCCCGCTTTAGCCTCAGAGAAAGCTGAGGAACACAGTCATGCAAGTCCTTTTTCATTGATCAGAAAGGGCTTTTTGATGAATGTATTGAACCCAAAAGTCTCTTTGTTTTTCATTGCCTTACTACCTCAGTTTCTGAGTGAAGGAGGATTCCGAAATTCGATTCAGATGATACTGCTGGGCGTAATTTTCATGCTGCAAGCACTTGTAATTTTCAGTCTAATCTCGTTGCTGTCGGGATCACTGACCAAGTATGTGAATGACCCTAAATTTTGGAACATTACAAAATGGAGTAAGGTTGGGGTGCTATCAATACTTGGTTTGGTGTTGGCTTTATCAAGGCAGTGATGGCAGAATTAAGTGTGCTGAAAAGGTCTTCCTCCACTCAGTTAAAAGGCAACCGCGGTTGTAATTTTCCAGCGGTAATGAACTTCTGTTTACCCTTGGAACTGAATTAATAGTGAAGAAACTTATCGGCCTATCAGTATTGGTGTTTTCAGGTTTTCTGGGTGCTGGATTTTATGAGCAGGTGCACGTAGCTGAGGAATGGAAAAGGCCAGAAGTCGTTTTTCCGGATGACAATCCATTAACGGATGCTGGAATAGACTTAGGTGGAGCACTATTTTTTGAGACTTTGCTTTCTAAGGATAGTACGCTTAGCTGTCAATCGTGCCATATGGTTGGAGAAGCCTTTGCTGACCATTTAATGGTAGGAGCAGGAATCAAAGGGAGGCAAGTAACAAGAAATACCCCTACGGTCTTTAATGTCGGTTTACATCCATACTTCATGGCCGATGGAAAGTTCAAGACTTTGGAGGATCAGATTTTAGGGCCTATCAATGAGCATAGAGAATTTGATATGACTCCGGATGAGGTGGTTGAGCGTCTAAGAAGTGTTCCTCGATATAATGAGTTGAGTCTTGCTGCTTTTGGCGAGGAGTTAACCATTGATGGGGTTCAAAAATCGATTGCCAATTATGAGCGTATCCTTTTCTCGGATGATTCTAAATTCGATTACTATCAAAGAGGAGAGGCTGAGTTGACCACTGAAGAATTGAAAGGTTGGGAGCTGTTTCAAAGTGAAGAACTGAATTGTATCCAATGCCATGGCGGCTACAACTTCACCAATTACGCCTTCGAAAATAACGGGTTAGACAAGACGTATGCTGATTCTGGCCGGGCAGGGATAACCAAGGCCGCTGTTGATCTAGCGAAGTTTAAAGTGCCCACGCTGAGAAATATCGCCATTACGTATCCATACATGCACGATGGTTCCGTTGAGTCATTGGATGAAGTGATTGTCCACTATGCTAAAGGAGGTGTTGGGCATGTTAGTCAATCATCTTTAATTGCTGGATTCCACATGTCAGACATTGAGAAGAAGAGCCTTCTCGCATTTCTCAATACGCTAACGGAAAGCAGCTTAATTGGATACTACGAAGATTGATCTTACGAGGGAAATCTAAACCTCTTCCTTATACTTCAAGAGGCTAAACGCACACCGAGCAATGGCTACAATGCCTTTTGTCTTTTGATAAAGCTTTACATCAGCCTTAATAATTCGCTTTCCCACCTTGATTAATTCAGCTTCTCCTTCGATGTCCTCTTTGATCGCGCCATTCAAATAATCAACACGCATGTCAATGGTATTCAATCGGTCGCGGGCATCCTTCAATTCTGTCGAGGCTACAATTCCTCCTGCTGTATCTGCGATGCTTGCAAGTATTCCTCCGTGCCACAAGCCTTGAACGAAATCGCCAACAAACTCGTCTTTGAACGGAACGTGAATCTTTACAAAACCACTTTTCAGTTCCGTAATCTTTAGTCCGAAAATGCTGTTGGCAGGCATGTGCTGCTCAATCACCATTTTCAAAAGGGCGAGTTTCTGTTCCTCGGATTCGTAGGTAAGCAACATTAAGCTTGAGTTGGGCTCGGTGTAGGTTCAGTCTTATCCATTTTGATTCGAACAAACTCCACCAACAAGTACATAACCGGCACAATCACCAACGTTAGGAATGTTGCGAATGACAGACCGTAGATCACCGTCCAAGCCATCGGCCCCCAGAATGCAACGTTGTCTCCTCCGAAATAAATGTGTGGATCCAACTCGCTAAATAGAGTGTAGAAGTTGATGTTCATGCCAGTTGCCAATGGCAACAAACCAAGCACAGTGGTGATTGCTGTTAGCAGTACGGGACGTAGACGAGTTCTACCACCTTCAACTACACAGGCAATTGCTTCGTCCAAAGGAAGAACAGCTTCTTCAGGCATCCCTAATTCAAGCTTTCGCCTTTCTCGAGTAAGATCGATATAGTCGATGAGTACAATCGCGTTGTTCACCACAATTCCAGCTAAGGATACAATTCCGATTCCGGTCATGATTACGGAAATAGTATCTC
>JBLIOB010000124.1:0-11281 GCA_047639575.1 Parvicellaceae bacterium | reverse complement strand
TGGTAAGCAACTAAGAAAATTAGCTCAGAAAAGACTGGCTAAATTGAGTAAATAGAAACTTATTTTTTAATCAACTCTTCCGTCCAAGAATAGCCATCAAATTGAATTTCAATAAAATACGATCCTGTACTTAAGCCAGATAAATTCAGCATTGACTTATTGGTGTTCTCAACGACTGAAATCTTTTTAGTCGTCACTAATTTTCCTTGAAGATCAACAAGATTGAGAGTCGCTATACCTGCGTACGGCAAATCCATTTGAATATTCAAAAGATCATCTACTGGGTTTGGAAATAAATGAATTGCGTTTTCTAAAATATTTTCTGTTACGTTAACACCTTCGCCAATTTGAACATATTTAACTCCGCCAGATCCTCCTTCAGACCAAATCACATGATACACACCATTTCCGTACGTGATGTCGGGCTTTGATTGTACTCCTGAAGTATCAGTTACATTGATGATGTTTGTTGAGTTAAAGCCACTTGCACCTGAAGTCGACCAATTGAAAAAGATATCAGTACTATTATCTAGACTTTCCCAAACTGCTCCCATATTCGAGCCTGAATAAGCAACTTGTGGATAGTTAGCATTTCCCAAACTGCCGACTGATAACTCAATTGTATTTAATGAAGAGTCTAAAGCAAGGTCAAATTCATTTAAGTAGATTTTTGCATCGCCTCCAACTTCAGATTTATAAACTGAGATCATAGTGTCTCCCTGAATTCTTGCATCAGGACCAGTACTTGGACATGACATGATACCCCATAAATGGTCATCAACAGATATCACATTAGTAAAACTTGCACCACGATCGTAAGAAACTACTGCTTTTATATCTCTAATGTTCGATGCATTGTTTCTAAAGTACATGATAACGTATTTGTCATTAGCTACAATTTCAGGTTGACAGCAATCACATGCCTCGTCTCCTAATAATACTCCAGCATCAACGGCTGCACCAAATGTTGCGCCTCCATCTGTGGAACGAGCCACCACATATTGTGGGTCCATTCCAGTAGCATCATGATCCATAAACGTTACAAAAACAGTGTCGTTGTACACTGCAACGTCAGGGTAGTTAGCAAACCCTACAGATAGATTATCCACTCTAACGGTATCTCCAAATGAAATTCCATTGTCTGTGGACTTTACCAGGTAGATTGGCCCAGTCATATAACCTGCGGCCTTGTACGTTACATATAGGTTGTCTCCCCAACTAGCCAAATCTGGACCACTCCAATTATAAACTTGCGTACTGGTTCCTGTTGGATTCACTTGAACTGGTGTGTTAAAATCATCAACTCCATTGTGTTTTGCGAAATATATATTATCCAAAGAAGTGCTCGACCAAAGAATTCCTGGGAGCGCATCGTTAGTGATTTCTATTTGGGGATGATAATTTCCGTATGCCCCAGGGGTGCCAATTTCCTCAGAAATGTTGAAAGTTTGCGCGAAAAACGAACTAGCAACACCCGCAAAAATAAAAAGAGTAAAAATCTTTTTCATAATTATACTTTTAAAAAGTAATGCAAAGATATGCCTAAAATCCAGATCAAGAGTCGTCTATTGTACTAAAGTAAATGCTACTCAAACTTAAAATAGAGCAGTGCGCTTTCCTTTTTTGAGCGATCCATTTCTAATATAAAGTGATCTTCGAGGTAATATATGGTTCTCTTATCGAAGTTAGACAAATTCAATCCTCTTATATCCGAAACTTCACCAATGTCATGAGCTTTAATTGTTCCACGCCCCATTACATCATATAGAATGACATGCCCACCACTTCCACCTGTAAATACTTTGGCTGGATATTCAGGTTTTAAAATACTATTCGGTAATTCATCATTTACTACAATCATCAGTTTACCATCGTCATAAGCTGTTGCAAAAGATAGATTTAGATCTGATTGAGCATGTTTTTGGCTCTTTCTGATTCTGCGAACCCATTGGAATTCAAGGGCCTTGTTTAGTTTTAAAATGCAGATCTGTTTCGAGTAATTAGTAGGAAACGCAGCGCTTCCAGTGGCTGCAGCAACTACTTCTAATGCACCTCCAGCAGAAATGTCTGTGCTGTTTTCTTCGGCAACCAATATTAAGTCACCATCTTCCGTTTCTTCAAAAGCAACCGTATTCAAAGTTTTACCCATAATCTTTCCAAGACCATAAGGAATATTAAGTTCATCCGAGAAGGGGTACTTGTTCGTTTTTGAAATGGCTCCAGCTTTGTCAAACTCATTTAAAATTAACCCACGAGTATTCTCTTGGGTGGCATTCAAATAAAACGAAGTGAGATAAGTTGAATTGGAGGTTGAAATAAATTTTGCGTTGATACACTCTTTATCATCATTCTCAATTTGTGCGAAAGTACTTTTGCCATTATTAATAGTCCATAAATGAGATTGTACGGAATATTTTTTACCCTCTCCTTCAATTTTATTCCTCATGTTAAAAAGTACAACACCCTCATTGGATACTGCAAAATCCATCATCCAGTTTTCTCCAGGGATAGTGAGGTCTGAAGTAGTTGTGGTGGATTTAACTGCAAACGATTCGTCTAAATATTTAATTCCGTAATGCGTGGTTTTATCTTTCTTCTTTTCTTTCTTGACTTGGTACGCAACGGCTAAATGTTTGTGATTATTTGAAAGGCGCAAAGAGAATTGTCGACTGGTTTCACTCATGTTAAACCCTAGTTCATGCTGCATCCAAGGAGTTACCGTTTCCACAGCAAACAACTCTTTAGTGTCGTCAGACAACCGTCCAGTTTCCATGAATATTTCTCTTGCGAAGAGTGCTTTTATGCCAGCTTTCTTATCAGCCAGTGAATAAAATAAGAAGTATTTCCCATTCAGTTTTAACACCTCTTCAACATAGAAACCAGCTAGTAAGTCTTTAAAAGTGAAAACCGCTGCTTCATGATTGGTCCGTAAATCAAATTTTTGAATGGTAACGGATTTTTTCTCGGAGGTGACACATAATCCAAAATATCCGTCCTGAAAAGTGAATCTCTTCCCTGGCACCTTATCATACGGATCGCCAATGCGAATTCCTTCTAGTTGAGTAAAAGAAATAATGGAAAGAAGAAGAAAAGCTAAAGTGAACGTAAGTTTCATCTTTAAAAATTACGAATAAATAACTGAATTATTCCAAGCAAGTTGAGATACAATTTCGAAACTCTATTAGTATCCACCAAATAGACCCTCAATCTCTTTTATGTCATCAAGACCCTCGATTTGATCCATAAAACCTTCCATCATGTCTACAATTGAATCAGTTTTATGCATTGCCTGAATTGAATCTGCGTTAAAGTTTTCCATCAAACTATAGTTTTTCATTAATTCCATTGATTTTTCCATCATTTGGGAAGAATAGTCTACAAATGAGATTAATTCATATCCTTCCAAACTGAATACATCTTCGCTAATTTCATGTTCTTCAACTTTAGTGGTTTTATAAGAAGACTTAATGCCCATGATGTCCACTTGAACAGACATTGGCCAACCAACCTCCGGTAAATCACTTATAACATTTTTCAAGAATGGGATTTTATGTAAAATCGGTTTAATCTTATTGAATAATTCAGGACTTAAATAAACTTCTTCAATTTTATACAGAGGAATCGGCATATCAATTTCATACCTGTTGGTATTGTAACCTAACATCTTCTTTTCTTCGTCTGTTTTAGAAATGAATGAGGAAATTTCAGTCAAATCGAACGGAATTTGAGAAGGCGTTTCATTACTTGTAAATAAGTCATTTGTAGGGAGCTCTACATATTGTTTACCGTCTTCATTTATCAGATAAACATACTGTGCATTGAAATCAACCATGATGGTTGTGAAAAGGTTCTCTAATCCTTGAAATGAGTTTTCTGAATTGATAGTTGTTGTTACTTTAACTCTGGTTTTAGGAACGTCAATATGAAATTGTTGAGTTTGGCTTGTTTTTCCTGGAGAATTATCACCTAATAAACCACCCATGAGACCAGCGGCACCAACCATGTCCGTTGTTGATTCGATCGTTATAGTTCCTTGAAATCCTTTGTTAGTTTCACTTTCACCGCCACATGCCATTAAAAAACAAATGACTATCAGTCCTACAAGCTTACTTATTTTCATCGCTATTCCCCTTTAAATAAATTATTAAGCTCATTCAAGATACCTTCCGCATCAATGTCAGTAAAAATTGAGTCTACCACACTTCCAACATCCTTCATTAAATCTGAGGAAATTGAATCTAGATTAAACTTTAAGTCGTTCATTTCATCGTCAAGTCCGAACGCTTCCCAGTTTATTTCTGGTAGATTTTGTTGGTAAAACTCTATTTTATTTACTTCTCGATATCCATCGATGTTAAATATTCCAGGTTCCAATGTTTTGTGCTCCACTTTGGAAGCTTGAGCTGTCATTCCAATTCCGAAGACTTTATTCTCCCAGTATAAAGGGAAGCCAAGTCCTGTCAAGTCATAGTTTTCCATGCCTTCTATTTGTGAGATGGATGATTTCATTTCCAATAATAAATCGGTATTTAAACTAACCTTACCATCTATCCACGTTCCTCCAATCTCATATGTATTGCATTCATAACCTGCATAATTATTGGTTTCAATTGGAGTGCCTAGTAATTCTTTGGTAGCTGTAAGGTCTGCACTAAAAGACTTAAAATTAAATCCTTCAATGTCACTATCAAGTAAGCTTTCGGTAGTGAAAGTTTTGTCCTTGTCGTTGACAACAAATGCTTCTTGGTTTTCAAGATCAAATATTATTTTGGTAAAACTCCCTTGAAACGAACCGAAGATGGAATTATTAGGATCGGTTATGAGCATAACATTTCCTTCTTTAATATAGAGGTCGACTGTGGAGTTTGTTGCTTGACCGATCAAATTATCAAGAAACCCAAGTTTCCCGCCAAAACCAGTTTCGAATTCTATTTCGTACGAAATTTTTCCTTCAAAAGGTTGTTGCTCACAACTGCTAAAAACAACTAAGACTATAAGCAGATAAAGTAATTTCTTCATTCTTTCAAGGTTATATAGGGAAGTTAATAATGATTTCAGTTAAAGGCTAAATATTTAGCGAAGTTTAACGATTGATATAAAGAAAAAGGCCTCCGCAGAACGAAGGCCTTTTTGTGCATCAAGTAAACAAATAAGCACCTTTAAAAGCAAGGATGTAAAGTGTGCTTACGATCTTAAATATTTTAGTTCATTCCAAGTCTATTCCGCTTGAAACTGTATTTCTGACGAAGTTTTATAACCGTTCGTGCTTGTTTGATTTTGGAAGCTTTCATAAAAGTTGTTCCTGTATCACTCTCTAGCATGTCAAGTACTTCATCTTGTATTGTTTGTGGCAAATCCTTAAGCATTATTAACGTAGTTTATTAGGGTTTTGTTGCAAAAAGCGGCCGCAAATTTAAATCTATTTTTAAATCCACCAAATAAAATCGTCAAATAAATCTACTTGGTCGATGTTAATTAATGTTACATCGGTAAAAATAATAGTTTAATCGGGTAAATATTGGATTTAGGCTAATAATTATCCACATTCATCGGTTAACTGAAGAATCGAAGAGCAATTAGGTAGAAAATCTTTTTGCTTGCTCTTCAAAATCAAAGGATACGGTAGTATCAATCGTAGCATTGAGCTCATTTAGAATAGCATACAACCCCATATATGTTCTATTGATATAAACTAAGTGTCTAGACCCTCTGGCGTTGCCAGCTTTCTTTAAGTCTTTTCGCTGAGAGATTTCATTTCCGTACTCATGAACTTGATCGTAATATTCATTTCCCCCGAAGTAAAATTCCTTTGCTCTGAATGGCATCGTGAGTAAACTCATGAGTTTTTTAAATACTTCAAAAAACATTTTTCGCTGTTCTTCCGTGTCTTTCTCGGTTATAAATTCTAATTGTTCAAATAGAACCATTAGTTCTTCATCATGTCCATTCAATAATCGATTGTCCATGAGCTGAAAATACTTGCTATAAAACTCTTCTGGAATTCTTTTAATACATCCAAAATCAATTACTCCTACACTTCCATCTGGTCTGAACATGAAATTTCCTGGATGTGGGTCTGCATGTATGGCTTGCAATTCGTTGAGTTGATAATCATAAAAATCCCAAATGCCTTGCGCTGCTTTGTTCATTATTTCTTGGCTTGGCTTGGTTTCTAAAAATTCCTTTAGGTGCATACCCTCCAACCAATCCATAGTTAAAATTCGATCGCCAGATAAACTTGGATAGTATTTAGGAAAAAACAAGCCCTCTAAATCTTTACAAGCTTCTCCAATTTCCATCGATTGCTTTAATTCGAGATGGTAATCCGTTTCTTCTAATAGTTTTGATTCTACTTCTTCAATAAATTGGGTAACGTCTTTCTCTTTAACTCCCATCATGCGCATGGCGATGGGCTTGACCATTTTCAGGTCAGATTTTACCGCATCCGCAACACCTGGATATTGAACTTTAACCGCATATTCATGTCCGTCTAAAGTGGCTTTATGTACTTGACCTATAGAGGCTGCGTTTATAGCATGTTTAGAAAATGTGTCGAAAACTTCAGAAGGTGTTTTCCCGAATTGTTGTCGAAACGTTTTAACGACTAATGGATAAGAAAGAGGTGGCGCGCTATATTGCGCTTGTGAAAATTTCTTAGAAAATGCAGTTGGCATCATACCTTTGTCCATGCTCATTATTTGAGCCATTTTCAACGCACTTCCTTTTAATTCACTTAAGGATTGATAAATGTCTTCTGCATTTTCTTCATCTAATTCCTCTTTAGCATTTTCGCTGCCAATTGCTCTTTTAGCGTAATACTTCATGTAATTCCCACTGACTTTAGCTCCGGCAGAAACGATTTTAGCAGCTCTTTTTACTTTCGAAGTTGGAATTTTATCCTGTTCCTTCATACGCGTTAGAATTGATTACTACTAAAGTAACGCTTATCAATATCGAATGTTCTCTATTTAGGAGAAATTAACAACGTAAATCTTGGTTCATGGCCACTCTTGGAATTACTCTCCAATATCCTCATTCCATAAATCGTGGTTGTTCTCAATAAAAGTGGTCATCATTTCAATGCATTCCGCATCTTGTAAATCGATTACTTCAACTCCGTGAGACTCCATAAATTCTCTCGCTCCAGAGAAGGTCTTTGATTCTGCTACTATTACTTTAGGAATTTTAAATTGGACGATTGTACCCGCACACATATAACAGGGCATTAGAGTAGAGTAGATCACTGTATTTTTGAAGCTCCCAATTCGACCAGCGTTGTTCAGGCAATCCATCTCTCCATGAAGAATTGGATTCTGTTCTTGAACTCGTTTATTTCTCCCCTTAGCAACCAACTTACCGTCTTTAACCAAAGCAGAACCAATTGGAATTCCTCCTTCGGCAAGACCAGCTTTAGCTTCGTTTATTGCTATTCTCATGAATTCATCCATAAAGTATTTTTTGAACGTAAATGACGCGGATCAAAGATGATTATCGCTGATAAAATCTACAATGAATTAAATCATATTTAATCTTAATAATCTGTGTTTTCAATGTTCTAATTTTTATTTGCTCTCTCGCCAGACTTGTCTTTTCGAACTGTATCGAATGCTTTTGATGGTTCTGGAACATAATGTCCTTTCCCTCCTGATCGATCATCATTCCATGTATCTGGAATTTGATTGGTAAGCGTTAACTCATCCCAAGTTTCATGTTGGGTTCCATCATCTTTTCTTTCCATAGTAATACAACCTTCAACCGGACAAACAAGAGAACATAAGTTACAACCAACGCAATTTGCTTCAATTATAGTTGGGATTCTACTCGTGCCATCTTCTGGCAATGCAATTGCCTGATGAGCGCCATCATCACATGCTATGTAGCATAAGTCACAACCAACACATTTGTCTTCGTTGATTTTGGCCTTAACGTCATACTTCAGGTTAAGGTCTTTCCAAGGAAGAACATTAGGAAGCGCTTTACCAGCAAAGTCGTAAATCGTATTGTATCCCTTGTCTTCCATAAACTGAATAAGGCCAGCTTCCATTTCTCTAACTACACCAAATCCATAGTGCATAACGGCCGTACAAACTTGAACCGATGTTGCGCCTAATAAAATGAACTCTACAACATCTCTCCATGTCTCAATTCCACCAATTCCGCTGATTGGAATGTGCTTAATTAATTCGTGTTGTTTTAAATCCTTTAGCATATGAAGCGCTATGGGCTTAACAGCTGGACCGCAATAACCTCCATTACTTCCTTTGCCATCTACCACAGGATACGGAGCATAAGTATCTAGATCAATTCCTACAATACTTTTTACTGTATTGATCAACGATATTGCGTCCGTATTTGCTTCTACAGCTGCCAATCCTGGATCGACTATATGGCTAATATTTGGAGAAAGTTTAGTAATTACTGGAATGTTTGCAGCATCCATTACCCATTCTACAATAGCTTTAAGTGCAACCGGATCTTGACCGACCGCTGAACCCATTCCTCTTTCACACATGCCATGTGGACAACCAAAATTTAGTTCAATGCCTTTTGCTCCGGCATCTTCAACTTGCTTAATAATATCATTCCATTCTGCCTGAGTATCTACCATTAGGGAAGCAATTGTAGCATGGTCGGGAAAGCGTTTCGTCACTTCACGCATTTCTCTCAAATTGTCTTCAAGAGGCCTGTCACTAATCAATTCAATATTGCTGAATCCTGCCATTCTTGTGTTCCTGTAATTAGTAGAACCATATCTACTTGACACATTAATGGTTGGCATCCCGAGCGTTTTCCAAACAGCGCCACCCCATCCAGCGTCATAAGCTTTCATGATTTGATAACCTGAGTTTGTTGGTGGTGCAGAAGCTAACCAAAAAGGATTTGGTGATTTAATTCCTGCAAAGTCTATCGATAAATCTATCATGTCTTTTTATAAAGGGACAAAAGATCAAAGATGCAAAGACAAAAGACCAGTTTTTTCAACTTAAAGGTCTTAAGTTTTTAAATCTTATGTCTTTTATCTAGGTTAAATAATTATGGATTCCGTTGGCAGCTAGTTTTCCGTCATAGGCTGCATTCACTACTTCTGCGCCTCCGTTTATGGCATCTCCTCCAGCAAAATATTTAGGATTGCTAGTTTGATTGGTGTCGCGGTTCACCTCAATTTTAGTACTTGAATCGATGTTTAAGCCATCAATTAATGAATAGAAGTTTCCTTGTTTGGCTTGGCCAGTTGCTTTAATTACCATGTCGCATTCAACAACGATTTCGTTTCCTTCTTCGTTCGTTAATTTGATTCCGGTAACTGATCCGTTACCCATTATCTCAATTGGAGAAGCATGGAACATCCCTTCTACACCGGCATTTAAAGCGAGGTCATATTCAAATCCATAAGCCCCCATTTTTTCTTTAGAACTTCTATAGGCGAGTATTACTTTAGAAGCTCCCATTCTGGCGGATTCAGAAGCAGCGTCCATTGCTGTGTTACCGCCACCCAAGACTACCACTTTGTCACCTACTTTTGTGTTCGAATGATTCATTCTTAAATCTTCTATAAACTCTACAGCTCCTATGACTCCTTCTTTATCTTCTCCAGGAATATTTCGATTTGCTGTTTTACCTAATCCGACACCTAAAAAGATAGCATCGTATTTAGATTCAAGATCTGAAATATCTTCAGAAGAATCAATTGGTAAATCGTAATGGATATTAAATTGAAGCTGCTTTTGTAAATAGGCAACTTCGTCTAAAACTTCTTCGTTGGTGATTTTATAAGGAGCAACTCCATATACAGTAAGACCAGAAGGTTTGGATTTAGCCTCAAAAATATCAACTTGATAACCTAGAGTTCTCAACTCACATGCGCAAGCAATTCCAGCAGGACCAGCACCAACAATCGCTACCTTTTTTCCATTATCCGGGCCGGGTTTGAAAAGAACTTTTCCTGAATCAATGACTTTCTTGGTAGCATAATTTTGAAGTCTGCCTATCTCAACTGCAAGAACATCTTGTTCGGTATATACACATGATCCTTCGCAAAGTTCACCGGTAGGACAAACAGTTCCACAGGCATTTCCAATCCAATTTGATTTATAAATAGTCTTGGCAGCGCCTTCAACATTTCCAGTATGAATTTGCTTTATGAATAAAGGAATGTCAATTCCAGTTGGACAAGCATTCATGCAAGGGGCATCGTAGCAAAAAAGGCATTTCGATCCTGCATAGTAAGCTTCCGTATCATTCATTAAGGGCTTCTTCTGCTTAAAATTCTTCTTGAAGTCCTCCTCGTTTTTTGGTCTTTTATATTCAGCCATAGTAGTTTTTTAATTGAACGCAGATGACGCTGATTTCTTATAATTGTTCGATGTTGTATTCATCTAGGTTCTTATTATGGGTAATTCAATTTGTTAGTTGGAAAGTCAGATCTTATAAAATCAGTTTGGATCCGCGTCATCCGCGTTCTATTTTACAGATCCGTCAATCGATCGTAAGTTTCTGGTCTTCTATCTCTATAAAATTGCCAAGTGGAACGAACTTCTTCAATCAAGTCTAAATCGAATTCTGAAATAAGCAATTCATCATTATCTCTTGACGCTTCAGCAAAGATTTGACCTCTGGGATCAACGAAGTAGGACTGTCCGTAAAACTTACCTAAGTTCCAAGGCTTTTCTTCTCCTACACGATTGATGCAACCCATAAAGTATCCGTTAGCTGCGGCATGTGCTGGTTGTTCTAGCTTCCATAAATATTCACTTAACCCTGCAACGGTTGCAGACGGGTTGTAAACGATTTCCGCTCCATTTAGTCCAAGACATCTAGCACCGTCTGGGAAGTGTCTGTCGTAGCAGATATAAACTCCGACTTTGGCATATTTAGTCTGGAAAACAGGATAACCTAAATTACCTGGTTTAAAGAAAAACTTCTCCCAGAAACCAGTTGTGTGAGGGATGTGGTTCTTTCTATATTTTCCCAAATAAGTTCCGTCAGCATCAATAACTGCAGCCGTATTGTAAAGAACCCCTGGAGACTCTTTTTCATAAAGAGACGCTACGATAACCATGTCGTATTGCTTTGCAATTACTTGTAGTTTTTCGGTCGTTGGCCCTGGAACTGGTTCTGCAGAATCGTACCATTTCTTATCCTGCCCAGGACAGAAATAAGGCGTGTTGAAAATCTCTTGGAGACATAGTATTTGAACTCCTTTTTTTCCTGCTTCATGAATATATGGAAGGTGCTTCTCATACATAGCATCACAGATTTCTTGTATTGTTCCTTCGCCTTC
>JBLIOB010000123.1:0-11396 GCA_047639575.1 Parvicellaceae bacterium | reverse complement strand
TGAATCCAGTTATTGCTCCGAAAACTCTATTTTTTGTTAAGCTGCCAAGAATCTTTCTCATGCTGTTTCCAGCAAGTTTCTGAATCCCTTCACTCATCACCTTCATTCCATAAATGAAGAAACATAACGCCCCTATTAATTTTAGTAAATCGAATATTCCAAATAAGCCGTCAATAGAAAACTCTTGATTTCCAGACCAAATTTCATCTTCCTGTTTGAATCTAGGATTGATCACTTGCCCTGTTTTAACTACCCCAAGTTTAATTTTATAACTCTCTCCTTGCGTTAAACCTTTCAGCTCGTATTTCGATTTTGAGATATCAAAATAATCCGCGTGACTCCAAGTAATGTCTTCAACTCCATCTTCCGATGTTACGATAGAGGCCAAATTGGAAAAATAAACAACACCTTGGTATCCGTTTTCTTTTAACGATACGATATCATCGAAGCCCATCTCCCAGCTGACTGTGGTACTCCCATATTCAGGGTTTACTTCTACCTCACCAAAAAGAGAACTGTCATAGGGTACTTCCGAAACCGGAACAGGTTTATATATTGGTGTTGTACTGGTATTAACTTCAATACTATCATTTTGCTTGGCAAAAGAATTGAAGGAGGTAAGGCCTATGAAAACAAACATCAGCACCAACTTGAATGTGAAGTTTAAATGAATGGATTTCAGGTAATTCTTATTAGACATATTTCTTAATAATTGTTCTGGCACAAAAGTAGATTAGCAACATGTCTTTAATCTTGATTCAATGTTAACTTAATGTTAAGGAAATTAATCGCCTGTTAAGTAATCTTTAAATGTGAGGGGAGCGACAAAATTTATGACGCTAAACAATCACCTTTGTGCCAATTAATTACTGTGAAAGAAATAAAAATGAAAAAATTAATAAGTATTGTATTCCTCGCTATGCTGATCGTCCCGGCTTTAAGTCAGACTAAAGTTGATAGTAAATTTGGCAAAGGAATACTGAATGTGATTGCGGCTGACTCTAGCTGGAGTATGAAGTTTGGAGCTCGGTTTCAAACATTGTTTGTAGGAGATGTGAATTTAAATGATAGTCTTGGTGCAATTGGAGCACAATCAAATTTCTTAATTAGAAGATCAAGATTTAAGTTTGGCGGATTCGCATTTTCACCAAAGCTTCAATATAAAATGGAAATGGGACTATCAAACCGAGATATGTCTGGAGCTTCACCCGAAACTAAAAATGCACCTCGATTTATTCTAGATGCAATTGTAAAATGGAATTTTGCAGGTAATTGGACACTTTGGGCAGGTCAAACCAAGTTGCCAGGGAATAGAGAACGAGTAATTTCTTCTGGAAATCTGCAAATGGTAGATCGATCTTTATTGAATTCAAAGTATACATTAGACAGAGATATGGGGGTTCAATTACGTCACCATTTCACTATTGGAGAGAAGTTTTTAATTAGAGAAATAGCTTCTTTGTCCCAAGGTGAAGGTCGAAATATTACAGCAGGAAACATAGGCGGATACGATTGGACAGGTAGAGTAGAGTTTCTACCATTCGGAAAGTTTTCAAGTAAAGGAGATTATACAGGCGGTGATACAAAAAGAGAAGAGACTCCAAAATTATCAATCGGTGTTACCTACGATTATCACGATCGAGCAGTGAGAGAGCAGGGAAACATTAAGGACTTTATGTATAATGATGTTGGATATTATGAAACTTCAATCAACACCATCTTTGCTGATTTGATGTTCAAGTACAAAGGATTTTCCGTAATGGCGGAGTTTGCAGATAAAAAAGCGGATGATGCATTAGCGAAAAATTCGGATGGTAGTTTGACTGGAGATTTTGTTTACGAGGGAACTGGATTAAATGTTCAATTTGGCTATATGTTTAAAAGCAACTTCGAAGTTTCTGGAAGAGTAACCAATATTACTCCAACTGAAACCACAGGGAAAGAACCAATTAATATGTACACGTTAGGTTTTTCTAGATACGTTGTAGGACATAAATTAAAAGTGCAATCGGATATCAGTTACACAACTGAAGAAGGAAAAGATGATAATCTCATGTACCGACTTCAGATCGATTTACATTTCTAGCCTCAACTAGGGTTAAGATGAAAGCGATTTACAAGTGGTAGGTCGCTTTTTTTTATGCCTTGTTTTTTGAAGTAGACAGTTTATGAGATATAGCTCCAAGAGCACCACCAATCATAGGTCCTAATATGTAAACAGTAAAGAAACTCCAGCTAGGTGCTTGAAACGCTGCATCTTTCCATCCCGCGAAATAAGAGAATACCCTCGGTCCAAAATCACGAGCTGGATTAAATCCACCTTGACTAATTGGCGCTAACAAACAGATTAAACCTGCAACCGTTAAGCCGATATAAAATGGTGTTAGCTTAGATTCATTTTCCTTAAAAGTTAGCTTAAAGATCATAAAAACGAGAATCCCAGTTCCGAGAAGTTCTGCTCCCATAGCTTGCCACAATGGCACCTGTCCAACTACTTCAGCAAATCCAGGGTTTGGGAAAAACTCACCAAACATAGAAGCAGTAACTACAGATTCTGATGTTCCTCGAATGATTGCATGAGTAGCCTCATAATGCTCGATGGTAGGATGGAATATAGCAAATAGTAATGCTGCTCCAAACACACCACCCAGGAACTGCGAAATCGAGTAAAGACTAAATTGTTTAAAATTGATTTTTCTAGCTATAAGCATGGCTAAACTAACTGCAGGGTTCAAATGGGCTGGCGAAAGTCGCTTGGCTGCATAAATTGCAAGAGTAACTCCAATGCACCACACCATTGCTATCTGAAACAGTCCGTTAAAGCTATCGAACAGAATTGCCGAAGCTACCGATCCACATCCAAAAAATACGATGATGGCAGTTCCAATAAACTCCCCTAAAAGTTCTCGCCTCATACTTTTAGTTCATAAAGGTTGATCAAAAGTTCTCTTGAAAAATTGTCGATTTCATCTCTAGTGGCTCTGAAAGAATCCAGTATTTCCTCTTCGGTACCTTCGGCTTTTGCTGGATCGGGAAAAGAGTAATGAATGCGTTTTACATCTTCAGAGAACACTGGGCAACTTTCTTTAGCGTGATCACAAACCGTGAAGAGGAATGTGACCCCTGAGTTTAAATATTGATCAACCAAATCTGAGGTGTGTTTGGAGATATTGATTCCGCTTTCCTCCATCACTATTACTGCCCTTGGATTTAGCCCATGCGTTTCAACTCCGGCTGATGCGATTTCTGCGTCTAATTCAAATTCTTCAGCATAACGTCTTAAAAACCCTTCTGCCATTTGGCTTCGGCAACTATTGCCTGTGCATAACACTAGTAATTTCATCTGTAATATTTTAGCAGCAACCTGATCCAGGTTCGCATTGTTCAGTGTTCAGATCAGCCAATGCTACTTTAGGTTTTGCTGCTGTAGCTTCCGGGGTGCAGCAAGCTTGAGCTGCTTCGGTTTGATATCTTGGATCGTTGAATTCAACATCTTTATGGAAATAGTAAACTTCCCACATATATCCATTCGGATCGGTTACCCAAAACTTATCTTGACTGGCATAACAGCAATTAGTACCCATTTCTTCCAGGATATCAATGTTTTGAAGATTCATATCATCCATCCGAGTTTTTAATTCTTCAAGAGAATCAATCTGTATTCCCAGATGTCCAAATTGATCACTTACTTTTTCTTCATTTTGAACAAAAGAGATAATTAGTGATGGCTTCTCTAATGTGAATTTGCAGTAATCTGCTTTAATTTTATCAGGATCTTGTCCAAAAAATTTGGAATAGAAATCGGCAGTTTGATATATGTTTTTGACGTATAGACTTACGTGCATTCTTGGAAAACTCATGCTAACAACAATTTTTTTCAGTTAATATTTCAGTAAAAAACGATCCCATTTCCGAAGAGAATTGATTCCATACAGCTTCATTTAAACAGTAGCATACACTTGGTCCGCTTACAGTTCCTTGTATTAGGCCAACTTTTTTAAGTTCTTTTAAATGCTGTGAAACAGTGCTTTGAGATAAAGGCAATTCATGCACTAAATCTCCACACACACAGTCATCTCGATCAATTAAATGTCTTACAATTGCTACCCGAGCAGGATGAGCAATAGCTTTACACAGCTCGGCAATTTTAAGTTGACTATCGGAATATGAATCATTCATTATCGCAATATTACGATAAAAGACTTAATCGTCAAAATACGATGAAGAGTTTATGCTAGAATTTCTTTTACGTTCCAGCGAATGGTAGCCGAAAGCGCGTCAGTATTTAGGTCATTCGCATCGGTCCCAAAAGGATCTTCAATTTCCTCGGCTAGAACTTCAATACTTACTAAAACATAGAACACGAAAATCGCTATAGCGCAAGTCCAGTAACCTAAAGATGTTACAAAAGCTAAAGGTAAAGTCGTAACATACACGAAAATGAATTTTTTAAGAAACAACGCATAAGAGTACGGGATTGGGGTTTTCTTAATCCGTTCACAGGCACCTATTATGTCTGAAAAAGCACGCAAGTTCTCGTCTAAAGAAAGAAACTCAATATCTGATATTTTGCCCTCAGTTTTTATTTCATGCAGTTTCTTGTACATTTTCAAAGCGATGTAGCTTGGTTTATGATCCAGATTTTTAATTGCTTCAAGATCTGCATTTTCTAATTCAAGTTCCGACAAAATAACTCCATCCCGCAAATGCTCCTTCATTGCAAAAGCATAGTTAGGAATCATTCTAGCAAAAAATTCTCTGTCGGATTCATCGGTTAGCATAGAACTAATTTTAATGGCCAGATTTCTTGAGTTGTTCACCATCTCCCCCCATTTTTTACGTCCTTCCCACCATCTGTCATAAGCAGTGTTAGTGCGGAAGACTAATAAAAGAGACAATACAAACCCAATTAGTGAATAGACTACTCCAAGGTTTTCTAAGACCTTGCTTTTAGGGAAATACTCAATTTCTACCCAAGTAATTCCAGCAGTAAATAGGCCGATTAAAATCAATTCTTTCCACAGAATTATAATCGTATCGCTCCGGTGGAACTTGAATACTTCTTTAAACCAAACGGTGGATTTATAGTTGATCATATCAGGGGAGGTATTAAATATAAAAGGAAGCCAACAAGTGAGCATCCTCCTATAAAAAGGAATGAATTAATTTTAGAATAGAAAATCATTATCGCGGCTGCAAGTATGAATACGGTTATACTTTTCCAATCTAACAGAAGTCCTATCCCCAGCTTGTAAGTAACTACAGTCATCATGGCCAAAGCGCCAACGTTGATTCCGTTAATTAGAGATCTCGCTGTTTTTGAATTTCTAAGCTTCGGTATAAACGGAGAGATGATCATAATGATGATAAAAGATGGTAAGAAAATCCCCAGAGTAGCTAAACCTGCTCCCCAAAAACCTTTGATCTCGTAACCAATATACGTTGCAGTTGATAAGACGGGCCCCGGTGTGATGTTCCCAACAGCAACCGCTTCGGCCAATTGATCTGTAGTAATCCATTTTAAATTCTGAACCAACTCTGTATCTAAGTAGGCCAAAAGCAAATATCCACTTCCGAATAATACGCTTCCCATTTTTAAGAAAATAAGAAACACTTTTAGGTTAGTAGCAGTTCCCGCATTTGCCGCAGTTGGAATGTTCAGAAGAACAAATGGCAAAATAAATGAAGGTGCCATTTTGAATTGCTTCACACCTAGGTTTAAAAGACCAGCGCATAAAATAACAAGGATTTCATTTTGCCCGAGTAAACCGGCAACCACAGCCAAGGCTCCAATAGTACCAAGCACCCAATTTTTAACGGCTTTTTTAGCCAGTTTGATAACGGCAGAAAGAATCAATGCAACAACTCCAGCTTTAATTCCATATATCCAAGGAGCTACATATTCTGAGTCTGCATAGGCGTTGTAGAGCATAGCCATTCCCAGGGTAATTATTACTGCCGGAATAATGAACGCTGCGCCTGCAATGAAAAGACCAGCAATGCCCCCACGTTCTTTTCCACAGTGCATCACCATTTCAGTGGAATTAGGACCCGGAACGAGAGAAGTGATTCCAATTAAATCAAGAAAGTGCTGATCCGTCATCCACTTCCTTTTTTCTATAACTTCTTTTTGCATCAAAGCAATGTGTGCTGCTGGTCCACCAAAGGCGATTAGCCCTAGTTTTAAAAATAAACCACCAATTTCTAGAATTCTATGTCCCAGCTTTTTTTCCACTACCGTCAGATTGACTAATTTTACAGCGAAAGTAATACGGAGAATGGATATTTACAAGATTCTTATCATTGATGATGAGGAGGACATCATAGATATTGTTGCATACAACTTGAAAAAAGAGGGCTACATAGTGCATTCTGCCTACAATGGTAAGGAAGGAGTTGAGCTTGCTAAAAAAATTATTCCTGATCTTATCTTAATGGATGTAATGATGCCTGAAATGGATGGAGTTGAGGCTTGCATGCTAATAAGAGAACAAGCGTCTCTTCAGCACACGCTAATTGCTTTTTTAACTGCTAGAGGTGAGGATTATTCGCAAATTGCTGGATTTGATGCAGGAGCCGATGATTACATCACAAAGCCAATAAAGCCTCGAGTTTTGGTGAGTAGAATAAAAGCATTGTTAAGAAGGTCGGGGGCTAATATTCCTGCGCAATCTCAGTCTACTTTACCAATAAGAATAGATCGAGAGAGATACTTAGTTTTATATAATGGAGAAGAATTATCGCTGCCTAGAAAAGAATTTGAGCTAATAGCTCTGTTGCTTTCAAAACCAGGAAAGGTATTTACTAGGGAGCGTATTTTGAGTGAAGTTTGGGGCCACGAAGTAGTAGTGGGAGATCGAACAATAGATGTTCATATTCGAAAATTGAGAGAGAAAATTGGCGAAGATTTCATTAAGACAGTAAAAGGTGTAGGCTATAAATTAGAAATGACATAAATGAAATTCTCTACTCCTAGAAGTGTCGCAGTTTTTGTCTCGCTAGTAATTGGCGCAGTAGGAAGCATAATATATACGGTGTATTCAATTGTTGAAGGTGACTTTAACGTAATACTGTTACTTTCACTTTTTGTACTAAGTACCATTGCGTCCTTTATAATTGTTTACTATAGTCTAGAGTATTTTATCAATCAGAAAATTCGATTGATATATAGAACGATCCGAAAAAATAAATTAGGGAGTAACACCAAAAAGGAATTTTTGATGGGAGAAGATATTCTTCAAAAAGTAAATACAGAAGTAGAAGACTGGGCCAAAGAAAATCAAGCTCAGATTGAAGAATTAATAGCACAAGAGTCATTTAGAAGAGAGTACATTGGAAATCTTGCACATGAGTTAAAGACGCCAATTTTCAGCATTCAGGGTTATATTTTAACCTTGCTAGAAGGAGGATTAGAGGATGAAGCTGTAAATCGGAAATTTCTAGAAAGAGCAGCTAAAGGAGTGGACCGAGTTACTAAGATTATTGAGGACCTGGATGTAATTACGAAACTAGAAGAGGGCCGATTGAATTTGATTTTACGGTCTGGCGATATAGTAGAATTAGCCAAAGAAGTTGTTGATAGTTTTGAGATGAAAGCCCAGAAGCGGAACATAGAAGTTTCGTTCAATACTAATTATGACAAACCCTTACTGGTTGAAATGGACCGATCGGGAATTGCTCAAATTTTCACCAACCTTATTAATAATTCATTGAATTATGGAAACGATGGAGGCAAGACCGAAATTCGATTCCATGACATGGATAAACAAATCCTGGTTGAAGTAAGTGATAACGGAATTGGAATAGCTGAGGAGCAATTCCCGAGATTATTCGAACGATTCTACCGGGTTGATAAAAGCAGAGCAAGAAACGAAGGCGGGACGGGGTTGGGGCTAGCTATTGTAAAACACCTGGTTGAATCTCACGGTCAAACTATTAACGTTCGGAGTACTGTCAATGAAGGGTCTACCTTCTCTTTTACTTTGAAAAAGGCCTGAATTTGGTTTTCCGCTTCTTTAAAAACTACGTATTGAAATTGCTGCAGGCTTGAGCGCTAAGGCCAACCTTTTTCGATTAATGCATTAAAATCATTGGTGCTGTCCTTAGAGGGAATTACCTTTCCGTCTACTGAAATTAAAGCATCAATCGTTAATTTCTTTTGTTCGACAAAAGGAATTTGATGCTGCTTAAAATGATATTGTGCTAGGTATTCTTGTTCAGTTTGACCGGGAGTTGGGATGAAGATTGCTTTAGAACCGAGCGTGCTCAAATCCATAAGTGTTGAGTAACCTGGCCGAGCAATAACAGTAGTTGAACAACAAACTAACTGAGACAATTCAGAGTCGTTGGCATGGCTAATTGTAGTTATGTTGCCATCAGTAACTGATGTTTCTTCCTCGGGTTTGCCGCTTAGAATAAGTAGCGACTCTTTTCTGTCCTTAAAACAGGACCTGATTTCTGCTTCAAACTTAGTCCGCTGTGGTTCAGGGCCAGAAATAAGCGCGCAATAATCGAATAATTTTTCTGAATCAACTTTTTTCAATCTAGACAACGGTCCTATGAATGTACAATTGTCCAGATTTTTTCCATGAGAAAGAGCTCCGGATAAATTTATAGAACCAGCATGGTCGGGAATCCAGCATTGATCAAATCGGTCAATGTACTTCTTGTGTAATTTGAATAGTTGATCTTCAATTACGCCAGGAGCTTGAATATTAACTTGATGTGTAATGTAAATCGTATGGGCTAGATCTGAATAGAGTCCAAAGCGATTATCTGAAATCACAATATCAATGGAATGTGCTTTAATAATGGCCTGAAGTTCTTTTTGTTCTTCTTTGATTCGAGCTAACACTTTTGGCATTTGAAGCATCATTTTTAACGCCATACTACCTTTGTCTGGATAGCTAATGTTGTATCCTTCAAATGTTATAAATTGAAGTGTTGGAAAAGCGAGAGTTAAGAATGATGCCATTCTTCCAGATCCAGCTAAAACCACCTCGTGATTTAGCATTAAATCATTAATTATCGGAACACACCTGGTGGCATGGCCTAAGCCCCAATCTAAAGGGGCGATAAGTATTTTCTTGTTCAGGATCAGTATATAAATGTACGCACAGAATGTGATTGTTCCAACATAATAAAGTCAAGCAAATAATCTATTACATTTGCCATCCAATTAATTTTAATGGCATCTAAAAACAAATTAGTTCGTTTTGCAGAAATGAAAACGTTTAATAACGTCTTCGAACCGGAAATGGATAACATTAAAACGGGTAATTTTTTCATGCAGGGAAAATGGGCCAAAGAGCATTTTGGTAATGATAATCCAATTGTTTTAGAGCTTGGGTGTGGTAAAGGAGAATACACCATCGGACTAGCAAAAAGATTTCCGGATAAAAACTTCATTGGTATTGACATCAAAGGCGCAAGACTTTGGAGAGGTGCAAAGCACGGTGTTGAACAAGGTTTAAGAAATGCAGCTTTTGTAAGAACAAAAATCGATTTTATCAGCCACTTTTTTAGTGAAAATGAAGTGGCTGAGATTTGGTGTACTTTTTCAGATCCCCAACCTAAAAAATCAAATAAAAGGTTGACTTCTCGGGTCT
Source organism: Parvicellaceae bacterium (assembly GCA_047639575.1). Lineage (GTDB taxonomy): Bacteria > Bacteroidota > Bacteroidia > Flavobacteriales_D > Parvicellaceae > JBLIOB01. The sequence continues at coordinate 1,788 of JBLIOB010000123.1, read as the reverse complement.
TTATTGAACGTTATTTAAACTTCCTTCAATCAGACGGGATTGTTCACGTTAAGACCGATAGTGATATGTTTATGTCTTCTACAGAAGAAGAGATTTATTGCAACAAATACAAAGAGATTTACCGCACTTGGGATTTGTATGGAGAAGCGATTCAGCAGATGGACCAGGATACTTCTGAAATCCTAAACATTCGGACTTTTTACGAGCAAAGATGGCTGGATGAAGGAAAGAAGATTAAATACTTGAAGTTTATTCCTTAGTCACTCAAAAGAGTATCTGCGGTCATATCCAACGTAGTTGTGTCCAATGTTAAAATTTTAATCAAAGAATCATTGTACCTAATAGTTGATTCTAAATGATCTATGCTTTGATCTGTTTCAACCAGCTTTTCGCGAAGACCTTCTAAATCAGTTTCTGAAAGACTGTCTTGAATTGTTTCTTCCTCTGCGCAGCTACAAATGGCCGCTACTAGTAATACAAATCCAATCCATTTCTTCATGGATCAAAGCTACATTTATTCTAAATTTAGAACATGACCGAGTATTCAGAAAAAACAACTGACTTTTTTGAGCAGGTATATCAAGTTTGTGAGTTGATTCCAGAAGGACGAGTTACTTCTTATGGTGCGATAGCAAAATACTTGGGAATGGCACGTTCATCCAGGATGGTTGGATGGGCAATGAACGGATCTCACAGAAGAAAAGGAGTGCCAGCTCATCGAGTAGTTAATCGTGCCGGTTTGTTAACTGGGAAAGTCCATTTTGGTTCACCAACTGCAATGCAACAATTGCTGGAAATGGAAGGTGTTAAAGTGAAAAATGATCAGGTAGTCGAGTTTAAAAAGCTGTACTGGGATCCATTAGAGGAATTAGCACTGTAAACTGTCACTCACAGGAGAATTTTGATTAAATTTGCACACTGAACTTTACATGTTGACGAAAGAAAAAATACTCGAAGAACTCAGAAAAGTAACTGAGCCAGAATTAAAAAAGGACATCGTAGAATTAGATCTAGTAAAAGATCTTGAAATCAACGATGGTAAAATCACTTTAAAGGTGTTAGTGAATAACCCTGCGATGCATTATCGAAAGAGAATGCAAGAAGCGGTGGAGTTTACTTTAACACGATCATTAGGAAAAGATGTGGAAATTACCTGCGTAGTAGAACCACTTCCAAGAGAAAAACCCGAATCGCCTAAAGTATTACCTAAGATTAAAAATATTGTAGCCGTTGCCTCTGGAAAAGGAGGTGTAGGGAAATCTACAGTTACAGCGAACCTAGCTGTTGGATTGGCTAAAAAAGGCTATAAAGTTGGAATCATTGATGCCGATATTTATGGCCCATCTATGCACATCATGTTAGATTGTATAGATGAAAAACCAACTGCGGTTGAAATTGACGGGAAAACATTTCTAAAACCGGTTGAAAATTTTGGAGTTAAAATGCTTTCAATAGGCTTTTTCTCAGACATGAATCAAGCAATTGTCTGGAGAGGACCAATGGCAAGTAAAGCATTAAGGCAAATGGTTATGGATGCAGATTGGGGTGAACTAGATTATATGTTCATCGATATGCCTCCTGGAACTGGCGATATTCATTTAACGCTTGTTCAACTAATGCCGATAACAGGAGCTATCATTGTTACAACTCCACAGGAGATTGCTCTAGCTGACGCTAAGAAAGGAGCAGCTATGTTTCAATTGGATTCTGTAAAGGTTCCTGTACTTGGTATTGTCGAAAATATGTCATGGTTTACACCAGCTGAACTTCCTGAGAATAAATATTATA
>JBLIOB010000122.1:0-11448 GCA_047639575.1 Parvicellaceae bacterium | reverse complement strand
ACTGGGCCTACAAATTCTACCCCAATTCAGAACCTCAAAAATTGTCAGGAAAAAACGGTCAAACGCTGCTTAAAAAATTTAACGAATGGACGATGAATGGTTGGCTTGGCGCAAAACTTGATTCTCGTTTCATGAAGACTACGCTCAATAGGTGGGAAAAGAAATTCGGAACAAGTATGGCTGAAAAAGATTTTGAATTAGCATTCAAAACTAGAACATACGTATCTAAACACCACCCTGGAAACTTCCAACGAATGGTGCTTGAAAAGTCTGCCGAGAATTTGAAAAAGGTTGAATTAAAATTGCATTTGACTTGAGCCAAAAAGGTAAAATATTATTTTCTCATTCTTATTTTTATCCATTGGATGCGAAACAATGGAAGGCCAAAATGCCCTACCCTCCGCTGGGCACAATTTGGGCGGCAAGTGTTATGCGCGAGCAAGGTTTTGACGTTTCTCTTTTTGACACTAACCTACGCTGGGAACCAAATTCTGTCCAAGAGAAATTAAAACAAGGATTTGAGTACTTCGTCATCTACGATGACGGATTTAATTACTTGACGAAAATGTGTCTCACGAATATGAGAGATGCGGCCATGAAAATGATTGAATTTGCAAAATCTAGTAATTGTAAAATTATCGTTAGTAGCTCTGATGCCGCAGATCATTACCAAAAATATTTAGATGGAGGCGCAGACGTTGTTGTTATCGGAGAAGGAGAAACAACACTTAAAGAGCTAATTTTAAATTACGAAGAAGGCAAAAGTCCAAATGACTCGATTAGTGGAATCGCATTTAATAATGGGGAAAAAACCGTTAAAACCGCTCCACGAGCCGTCATTAAGAATCTTGATGAACTTCCATTGCCGGCTTGGGACTTGGTTGACATTGTTGCATACAAAGATGTATGGAAAGAAGGCGGGAATAAATTCACATTAAATCTTGCTACAACTAGAGGATGCCCTTTCAAATGCAATTGGTGTGCTAAACCAATTTATGGGACTCGGTACAACTCGAGGTCTCCACAGAATGTTTTGGCTGAAATAAATCTAGTGAAAAGAGAGTTTAATGTCTCGAAGTTTTGGATGTGTGATGACATTTTTGGTTTAACTCCAGGTTGGGCACAGGAATTTGATAATGAACTAAAAAGTCAGAATGTTCAAATCGAATATAAAATTCAAAGTCGCGCTGATTTACTTGTAAAGGACGACACGATTCAGGCTCTGGCTTCTAGCGGATTAAGTGAAGTTTGGATTGGAGCTGAAAGTGGCTCACAAAAGATTTTAGATGCCATGGACAAAGGCACAACTCTTGAACAGATTAAAGACGCTACGATAAAACTCCAAAAGTTAAATGTTAGAGTGGCCTACTTTATACAATTTGGGTATTTAGGAGAATCAGAAGAGGATATTGCTTTGACACTGGATATGATCCGCAATAATAAACCTGATGATATTGGAGTGTCTGTCTCTTATCCGCTTCCTGGAACAAAGTTCTACGAGATCGTAAAAGCTGATCTGGCAGATAAGGCAAATTGGACAGACTCAGACGAATTAGCAATGATGTTTTCTGGAACATTTAATTCAGAGTATTACAAAACCTTGCACCGTTATCTCCATAGAATGTTTAGAGCATCTCAAGGGAAATACGACTTGAAAAAATCCTTCAATCCAGCCAATTGGAATAAAGTTAATTGGAGAACAATGGGGTTAACTCCATACAATATGGTTAAAGCGAGCAAACAAAATAAGAAGCTTCAGAAATTGTCCAACACAAATTAATTTGAAATCTTTCGACCACGTAGCAAAAGCTTATGATGAGCAATTCACTGACACTAAAATTGGTAAAGCACAACGTGACCTCGTTTGGAAATATGTGCGCAACCAAGTAAACTCAGCACAAAAAGCACTTGAATTAAATTGCGGAACCGGCAGAGACGCTCAATTTTTAGCTGAGCATTGTAATACAGTTATGGCTACAGATTTATCTCCAGAAATGATAGATTTTGCCAAAACCAAATACCAGAAATCAAATTTATCTTTCCAGACACTTGATATCAATCGTGTAGATCAAATTGATGACAAGTTCGATTTAATATTTTCAAATTTTGGAGGACTTAACTGTTTAGATCCAAAGGAGTGGATTAAACTTTCATCTACTTTATCAAATAAATTAAATCCTGGCGGTGAAATTATTGCGGTAATAATGTCTCGTAATTGTGCTTGGGAAAGGTTTTATTTCAAAAAGCAAAAGGACGAAGTAAACCGAAACCGGAGACGTTCTAAAGAAGTTATCCTAGCAAATGTTGATGGCGTAGACGTGAAGACATGGTATTACAGCCCTGACGAAATCATTGGTTATATGCAGCCAAATTTTACTTTTATTGGAACAAAACCAATCGGTCTATTCATTCCGCCTTCTTATCTAGAACCTTATTTCAGAAAGAAAAAAGTGATTTTCAATGTCTTAAAACTGATGGAATCATTTTCAGTATCTTCAAATAAAAATTCGGATAAAGCCGATCATTACTTAATCCATTTTAAAAAGGGTCTACGTTGAAAGTTATTTTAACACATGGATATTTTATTGCTGAAGACTTGATCGAACAGCAGATAATGAAGCCGTACCCTCCCTTAGGCTTACTATACATTAAAGCGTATCTGACTCAAAGTAAAATTAACTGTAGTGTTTTTGATTCAACTTTTGAAACCAAAGGGAACTGGCAGACCTACGTGCAAGAAGAAAAGCCGAACATTATTATGTTTTACACCAATCTGATGACCAAAATTAATATCATCAAATTGAATAATTGGCTCAAAGAAACACATCCAACCATTACCACCGTGCTGGGCGGACCAGACGTAAGTTATAATCTTGAAAATTACTTATCTCAAGGATTTGATTACTGCATTATTGGGGAAGGTGAACAAACAAGTGTTGAGCTAACTCGTGAAATAGAGAAAGGCACAGTCAGTCCAAACATCGATGGAATCGCTTATTTAAAAGATGGAGAATTAGTTAAGACTACAGCCAGGCAAAAACTTAAATCTTTAAGTGAACTCCCTTTACCCGACAGAGAATCCATTGATCTTTCAAAATATTTGGATACCTGGAAAAACCACCATGGAAAATCTACTTTGAACATTTCCACACAAAGAGGATGCCCATACACCTGTAAATGGTGCAGCACGGCTGTATACGGACAAAGCTATCGCAGAAGACCGGCTGATCAAGTGGTGGACGAAATCTTGCTTCTACAAGAACAATATCAAGTAGAGGCTTTATGGTTTGTTGATGACGTATTCACTGTAAGTCACAAATGGTTAGAAGCATTCTACAACGAAATGCTCAAGAAGAAAGTTAAAATTGAATTTGAAATAATAACGCGGGCAGAACGATTAAACGAAGAAATTCTCAGAATGCTAAAAGAAATTGGCTGTTTTAGAATTTGGATCGGAGCTGAAAGCGGCAGTCAAAAAATAATTGACAAAATGGATCGTAAAGTTTCAATTGACGATGTTAGAGACAAAATTAATTTGACAAAAACATTTGGAATAGAAGCCGGTACATTCATCATGGTTGGCTATCCAGATGAGACACAGGATGATATCGAAAAAACAGTGAAATATCTAGAAGCTTGCACGCCATCTCAATTTACCATTACGCTTGCTTATCCAATTAAAGGAACTGCACTCTATCAGGAAATAGAAAATGACATTACTCATATGCCAGACTGGGCAACAAGTACAGATAGAGAAATTGACTTTAAAAGGACTTATCAATTGGCTTATTACAAACATGCGATCAGGTATATTTCTAATAGTTATCAAGCGGCAAAAAATGCAAATCCGATCAAGAGTAAATTACATTTAACTAAGGCCAAAGTAGCACATCGAATGATGAATAAACTTAAAACTTGAAGTTCCTTTCAGGTTTAAATAAAGAAGGAGATGTTTATGTTTTAGGCGAAAAGCAATCTCCTGAATTTGAAAAGCTTTATATAGAACTTAGACAAATAGAAGGGAGAATTCTAACTGATAAGCAGGTTAAATTACTCCCATTTCTAGCTGACAATAAGCATACGAAGGAATGGAAAGTAAGGAAAGAAAGTTCCAATAGATTCCTGAAAGCTTTGGCGGACAAAGAAAAACTTACCATTCTTGAAATAGGATGTGGGAATGGTTGGTTTAGCAACCAGATGGCAAGTGTGAACGAAAATCAAGTGGTTGGGCAAGATATTAACATGGACGAACTTGGCCAGGCCTCTAAATGTTTTAAACGGGATAACTTACATTTTATAAGTTGTTTCGACTTCGATTTATTACCACCCAATCAGTTTGATTTAATCGTGTTCAATGCATCCATTCAGTACTTTCAATATCCAAATGAGCTTTTTGAATTACTTCAAACTAAGTTGTCGAGTAATGGGGGAATTCACATTATAGATAGTCCCTTATATAAAGACAACAATCAAGCTATAGCTGCTAGAGAAAGGTCTTCAATCTACTACACCGGCAAAGGATTCAGTGCTTTAGCCTCTTACTATTATCATCATCAGCTCAATGAGTTAAATATTGAAAAGGTGCATTACAAACCAACTAAGCTGGGTAAACTATTTGGTAATCAGAATCCATTTCATTGGATTCAAATTAAGACTTCTTGATATAATTTTAGATACTGAGATACCGTATCAGAGATAAGCATCGGAAAAGTAGGTTCTGCTGTTTCAGCGCCCAAAAGTAATTGCTTAATATTAGTCTCTGCTTCCGTAAAATCCCTTACGGATTTAACTTCATCCAAATCTAATGTAGCCCCAGTCTGGTAGGAAACTACAAAGGCCCCAGCAGCTAAACCTTCTATTAAAGTCATACCAAATCCTTCATATGAAGAAGGGTGAAACAATATCTTCGACTTAGCAATTAATGCCAATGTTTCTGCACGTGACTTTTCACCAACTAATGTCACCTGCTTAGAAAGGCTCTTTTGAGATATCAAATCCTCTAACTTATTCCTATTCTGACCTTCACCAACAATAACCGCTTGAATTTCTGGAATAAGCTCAACCAAATTAGCAACCAATTCAATTGTCTGATAGGCTTGCTTTAAATCGATCAAACTACCAACTGTTATTAAGTCAATCGTTTTCTCACCTATCAAATTGAAATCGTTTTTATCAATACCCCATGGAATAAGTTCAGACGCTTGTAGATTCTTATTGACCAATTTTTGTTGAAATGTTGACAACGTTACCAACTGCAAATCCCCTTTAACTATCTGGTCAGAATAAACAGATTTATTAACATCTTGCCCCATAACAGTGACCACATGTGGCACTTTCAAATTCAGGGCTACTTTACTGGCTATATAGCTCGCGTCTGTCATCCAAAACGAATGGATCAATTCGACCTTTTTTAACCTGTAGTCATTAGTGATTGCATTAATGGCCTTTTTCAACAGCCTTACTTTTTTCAATTTAGAAGGATTGCTCCACCCTAACGCATTTACTTGATGCCCATGCCAGGAATATTGGGATTCTAGCGGGTAATGGAGGCTTACAATATCTGACCCATAGCCATTCCGGTTTAACTCTTTAAAAAAGTCTTGTAACGCAGGGATACAGGTAGAATCGTTCTCATTAGCTGGAAAACCTGGTGATATGTAAAGGACTTTACTCAATTCTATATAGTTTCCAACCATCTTGAAACTCAGCAATAATAACCAACTTCCTAGTTGCATTTAGATGATCCCAATTAATCATTGGCGATTTTCCATTCCACTGCTCCTTCAATCCTACCTCATCAAACAACACAAAAGCGCCATTTTCAAAAGAATCATATTCCTCCGACCACAAGTTCCTTAATTCGTTTTCAACTCCTCTGTGAGGTAAAGACACATCAAGTGAAAAGGCATAAATCGGTTCGGTAAATCCAAGTTCAACAATTCTAGCTGCAACAGATTTTTCAAGTAAATGATGGCGCTGAAATTTTGAAAAACTAACTGAAAAATAGCCTATTTGGGCAATCATAGCGAACAAAACTCCTGCGATAAAAAGCTTTGAATTAATTTTTATTCTAGCCCTAATGAATGCTGGAAAGAGCAAGTAAATGACAAAAGGAAAAATAGGGACAAAAAAGCGCATATTCTGCGTTCTAAGACCAATAATGAATATTAAATAAAGTAGAATTGAGGAGAAGATAAATAGTGAAAATGATTGCTTTATTTTATATTTTGAGAACATCAAAAGCCCAAACCCTATCAATAAATACCCAGGATGTAAAAATGGCGAAAATCCATACATAAAATTTATATAAGGATGTTGCAGAACTCCATCTGGAGTCGCATGATCACTTTGAAAAAAGTTAGTTGGTGTCCAAGATATAAATCCTTCATGAGATAAAAAATTTGCACTCTGATATCCTCTTACCAATATATGAGGTGTTAAAACTAAACAGACAATTACCAATGAAGACAGTAAGTACAGCCATTTTCTTTCTTTAAACAAAGTAAAAATGAAAAATCCAATTAAAGGAATTAAAATTACTGCCGAAACATATCGGGTCATGAAAGCTAAAACGCAGGAGGCCACAAACAACATTGCCCATTTATGCCGGAGCTCATTTTTAAAACTCAATAAACTATAAAGTGCATAGACTATAAAGAAACACGCTAGCATATCGCTCATCCCTATAATTGAAGACCTGAAAAAATACGGACTAAGCGCTAGCGTTAATAAGAGGTACAGATTGACGTTTTGACTTGAATCACTTTCCGGATATAGCTTTACTAGTATTTTTCTGGAAAAGGAGATCACACCAAGAAACGATAGAAACGACACTAACAATAGGACCCACTTCGAACTAAATATAATTGAAAAAACAGATGATATCAATGGGTACATAATTGGCCAGAAATAATTCCCAGGGTCAGTACCTTTGGTATAATAATTAGTCAACGAATCAGTGAATCTTAGATACTCGTAACTATCTTGACCATAGAATCCATCAAAATTCAGACCCAATCTAATTACTAAGAAAGCAACAGATGGAACAATAAAAATATAGTTTCGTTTTAAAAAATTCACGATTTATTTCTTCCAATTTTGATAATATGGAAAAGGACTTACTTTAACCCTAAACGTCTCAATTTCATCTGCTTTACCTATTACCGAATTTTCAGGAACCGGATAATATTCTATTAACAAAGCATCTTTCGATACCTCTAATTCTAATGATTTTTGATCATACTTCAATAATGCTTGAATTGGATATGTGCCACTTGGCGAAGTAATACTATAAATGTTGAACGAAGATCCTGAAATATTACGAATAGAAATGACTTTCGTAGAATCTTTAATCTGTTTCGTAAACGCCATAATATCAAGTTTATTAAATGGCTTCAACGGAAACTGTTTTTTATACGTCCATACTTGGTCTGGATGATTATGTTTCCATTCATTATACGAGATATAACGAAACTCGGGTAAATCTTGCTGTGCTTCGATTGCCTTATTTACCTGAGCAATCGCCAATGAATAAGGAGCTAATTGATCTTTTGAAAGGTTGTATTCTGCGTCTAACAAACTCAGTTCAGAATCATTTTGACCGATTAACTCTTTTACTTTGTTAACCAACTTTTTATTTTTCAAATGTTGCTTGATATAAGTTAAGAAAGCCTTTTTAAAGCCGGTGTCGTTAAACAACTGCGCATTAAAATAAACATCCGCAAAATAAATTGTATCGATTCCTGACTTCACCAAACCAGAATTGTAATTTTTTGCTAGGGACAATTCAATCCAGCAATCATAAGCTACTGGTTCCAATAATTCCGTTTTTGGATTAAAATAAAAGCGTTGATTATGCCAGTTCAACCCATGATCTTTACCAACTAGAGCGCAAAGTGCATAGTACCTGGCAAATAGATCAACATCTATTATTTCATTTAACTTCTCTACCTCAAAATTACGAAGTGCATGAAGTTTGTTTCTCCCTAATAAAAATTGTTCCCATAAAGATGAATCGCTTGATATCATTTTCCGCCTGAAAGGCAGAATTTCTGCTTCCTGAAACATTGGATATTCGAAGTGTATATCTTCCCCGAATTTTTTATAGTAAGCTTGAAACTCCCAAAATGCTGTTTCATCAAATTTTAAAATTGGTCCATTTTCTTTGCCCGCATTGGCAAGTAATGGCGCATCAAAATGTTCTTCTAATGCATAAATACCTTTGTATTCACCATTCAACTTAACATGTACGAATTCATACCTAGTGGTTAATATATTCTCTTGTGCTAATAATTGGTGAAAAATAGATTCGAATAAATAACCTCTAGTTTTTGGGTGCTGAATGGAGAATCGCTGCATTCCATGAAATTCTGCCGAATCCAATTTAATTCGAAGCGACCACTTCTCCGAATCCAAATGATCAGTCCAATCTCCTTTGAGTCGAACTTCCCCGGTACAAACCTGATTAGAAATATAAACGTTGGCGGGAACTTTCTCTTTAAATTTAGGTGAAATGATAGGCTGTTTAAGAGCTGAAGATCGCCATGATTCGAGCTTTTGTAAATTAACTGCAGAAATATGAAGATCCAGAGTGTCCATGGACCACGAGCCTAGGACACTAAAAGTAAATGCAATATATAGTGCAATGTTTTTCAAAACACTAAATTAGTCGAATCAAATTCAAAATTACATACTTCGTAATAGTCATTGCTGTTCTATTCAATTCTTGTGCCGAAAAAGTCCAGGATCCTATCTATGATTTTTTTGTTGTCGGACATGCTTACGGGAAGCCTACAGTTGACAACAGAGGCTTTCACCCTCCGTTCCAAAAGTACATGGACTTAAATAACGATAAATATAAGGAAGGCTTTTTCACAGGAGATTTCATCCTTTCAGCAACTGAAGCCAACTGGGATGAAATTGATTCAGCGACATCAAATTGGAACCCAAATTTAAATTATGTAGCGGGAAATCACGATGTTGGTGATCGCAGTTTATTTCGTGACAGGCATGCTGAAACTAATCGGTTTTTTATAAAGGAAAATGATCTTTATGTGATTTTAGATTTAAACTCAACCGGCTGGAACATTACTGATATCCAATGGTCAATGATTGATTCAGCAATTCTCAAAAACCAAAAGGACTTTCGAAATGTATTTATAATGACTCATCAACTTTTCTTTATTAATAAGGGTCCTGCATTTGCAGGCATCGAACCAAACTCTTTTGACGGCAAGGCTCCTAAACTCGACTTTTTCGAAAAATATTTAGCTCGGATTAATGAGGTCAACTCTAACTTTTTCTTTTTTTGCGGAGATGTAGGAGCGCATAGCGGAAATTGCTACCCTGGTGGATACAAGCATAAAAACCTGAAAATTATTTTCAGTGGAATTGGCTCAAGCAAAGCAGATCATTTTATTTCAGCCAAAATCCTACCAGATTCTGTTCAACTTCAAATAAATTATTTAACCCCAGAAAGAGTTGAAGTAATCAGCGAAAACTTTTACATTGACTTGAAGCCATAAATGGTCAATTCAATTACTAAAAGACCAACTACCGCATTTATTAACGTGGTAAGATATTTTCTAATTCCAATTGGAAGTATCCTAATAGCCTTTTTAGTTACGGAAAAAGAAGGTCATGCTCTTTGGGGTAATTTTATCGAATTCTTAATAGTAGCTTCATTGTTTGTTACCGTAATGGCCTGGGGAGGAAAAGACCACCTCCTTAGAGAAATTAGCTTAAATCCAAAAAACCTAAAAGTCTTAGTAACAAGTAACCTTCTTGCCCGAGTCAGCTTGTTCATTGTATTAACTCCTTTCTTATTTATTTTTTATTCCCCTCTTACGGCTTTATTGCTGGCTGCGTGGATCCTTGGAGCTTTAATTCAGAGCATTCTTGAAAGTCTGGTTCAATACTTTAAGCATTTAATCACTTTCACTATATTAGAATTAGCTGTACTTATTTCATCGGGCGCTTATCTTTGGTTTCAACCTGAATGTTCAGTTGAAGATTTGCTTATTATTTTCACGCTCCAAGCATCATCCAAAGGAATATTTGTTCTTATTTACTATGCGCGGCATATTTCATTTGAACAAAACCCTCAGATTCTTCAAGACTTAAAACTTGCCTTTCCATTATTTCTAATCGGATTATCTGGCATGCTATTTAGTAAAGTTGATATATGGGTTATTAACGGATTTGAAGATGATGAGTTTATTAGTAAGTATCAAATTTTCATGACTTGCATTATCTATTTGCAGGCGGTTGGAGGGTATTCTTTAATGCCTTTTCAAAAGCTCATTTACAGGTTGAAACAAAAGAATATTGGCCGTCTAGTTTTCAAGTTTGGTATTTTTGGAATTCTAGTTTCTCTTTTTGGAATAAGCGCAACATACGGCCTTCTTCATTTTTATTTCGATTTTACCCCAACCATATTTTCGATTATTGCAGGTATGATGTGTGTTTGGCCAATCTTTTTCTGTTTACCAATCATTCATCATTTGTATGCCTTACGTAAAGAAAAATTTATATTGCTATTAAACTTTGTCGGTTTTGCTTTAAATGGAACTTTGACCATATTTTTGGTACCTAAGTTTGGTTATCAATCAGCGATTATGACATCGGCAGTTTCTCAAATCCTTATGTTAATTGGTTATTTGATTTATTTTAATCGCTTAAAATTACGAAGAATTGAAAATTGAAACTCCATCTGGGAAATTACTTTTTGAGCACAAAAGCAACTTCGTATTGGAGAAAAAAGGGGAAATATATAGGTTTCATTCCTTTGAATTTAATGAACAGTTAAAAGTATATCTAGCAGCGTTTGAATCATTTCGAAAAGACCAAACAAAAGATCAATTAACTCCTGCCGAATTTGATGGACTGCCATTCAATCAAAATAATAGAATGTGGGAAGAGCGAATTAAGGACCTGTCATTCATCTTAAAACACATTAAATCTAATAGTGAGATACTAGAAGTTGGAGCATGGAACAGTTGGTTAACACAGCATTTAAGTGAAAAAAACTCTGTAACAGCCATCGATTTTTTCACCAATGAGCTAGACGGCTTGGGGGCTATTAAACACTATTCCGAAGGAAATTGGACACCAATTCAAACTAGCCCTCAGCATATTGATCTAATGCAGTCTGAATTTGACTTCATTGTTTTCAATAGGGGTATTCAATACTATTCAGATGTTCCCAAACTTATCGAAATTTGTAAATCCAAAATTAAAAAAGGTGGTTCTATTATAATCACCGGGTTGAATATTAAATCAAAAACTAAAAACTCAATTGACTATTATAATGAAACTGCTGAGGCATTTGAAATTAAATACGGCACTAGTTTTTATTTAACTGAACCCTTCAGAAAAGTACTGAGCTATCCGGATCTTAAATTTTTCCAAACAGAAGGGTTTCAATTATACCCGCAGACTGCAAAAATA
>JBLIOB010000121.1:0-11502 GCA_047639575.1 Parvicellaceae bacterium | reverse complement strand
CATCATTCCTCTTGCAGAGTAACAAAGGTCTGCATCCATGGCAATTACTTTTAAAATATCAAACCCAGTTGTAATTTCCCAGAGGCAATCAACTTAATCTTATCCTTTAAGCCATATCCAACCAGCGCATCATGAACAAACACTAAACCATCTCGATAGTGGTTTTGATGCGCCTCTCTTCATTTGAAAGCATAGAAGATGGCTAAAGAATCATCCAAGACAGGCTGTAAAACCGGACATTAATTTATCCTTTTCGACATTGAGAACACTTAGGTTTTAGGAAACGAATCACTTCTCTACAACTTCGTATTGAAATTTTGAGCGATTCCAAAGCACTTCGACACCCTGCTCTAGCAAAAGGTTTTTATGGGTATCCACCCAGCCGCTGGTTTCACCTACAGATTTCCTATTTGGATAGGCACCACTAGTTTCATAAACGTCCATGTCTTTTTTATCCCACGAATTGAGTTGGTCAAGAATTTTTTGAACTTCAATGCTAACTACTCTAGAAATCGACCATTTAAAATCGATTGAATTAGATTTAACTTCTCCAATCCAAATGTTGTTTACCTCTGTTTCTTCGTCAGCTTTAATTTCAAAACTAGCAGTTAAGCCGCCAACTAAAGAATCTAAAGGCAACTCCCAATTTTCAGACTTAAAATCTACTAGAAATACAGAGTCTGACATTGGTCTCAAGCAGTAATGTGATGGAAAATTAACTGTCCAAGCTCTAGGCTTCTTTTTGAATTCAAATTCTGCTCGCTCCGATTTTAGTTGAAACGAGAGATTGTAATAACCCCAGGAATTCCATTCTTCCCAAAGTCTTACCGTATCCTCTGATACGTTACTCAATTTAAGCTCAATGAAGCTCCCTTCAGAGCCAAGTATTTCAATTCCTACTCCATTTACTATTTGATTTTCCTCTTTAATTAGTTGCGATTCAAAAACCTCTACATCAGGTTCGGTATCAGATTGGCAGGAAAAAGCGAAAGCTACAATCAGAATGGGGTAAATTAATTTCATTTTATTTTTAGTCAACATGATCAATAATACAGCCAAACTCCGGCAACGTTCAAATTAATTTGTGAAGAAGCTGTTATTTCCTTCTGGACCGCTATAAACTCTACTTAAATTTAATAAATGCAATCCTACTTAGCTCTACTTTTCATATTAACTTTTTCATTTTTAAGCTTTGAGATGTATGGACAGGATCAATTCTATGCCTATTCAGTTGCTGACACTATTTATGTTGACATAGAACCTACCGGAAAACCCCATAATTTACACGAGTATTACAAAGCTTCTTATGGTATTACGCTTCATTGTGAACTGCCAACTGGAGACACCTTATTCATCAATCGGATTATGGCGCATCGAGCTAATACCGTATGTGGAAGTCAGCATACAAAAGTCCTTGGAGGAACTGATTTATATATCCCAATCACCACCAGATTGCACAACCAATCTTTTACTAAACTCAGTTTTGTAATCGAAACAGATCGAGGGAATGTAAATTTTATCGCCCTTCCAAACTATATTGAGCGTTGAATCGTTATCCATATATTTGCTAGACACAGCTCGCGCTTACTAATCGCGTCTGTGAATTAAAACGTGCGTCACATTTATCTTCTTTTACTTTTTGCTCCATTATTTTGCAACTCGCAAATCTATGATGGTATCTGTGCCGGAGGTTCCCAAGATGAGATTGGCTATGACTTTATTTATAATTCTGACGGCTCCTATACCTTACTTACGTCAACAAGAAGTGTGGCAGCGGAAAGTGAAGATATCGGCCTTTTTAAAATTACGGCCAACAAGGATTTTCACTGGCTCAAAGTTTATGGATCAGGAAATCACGAATACCCATATTCAATAATCACAACTTCCGATGGTGGATATTTAATATCAGGTAGCAAGTGGGATGCAGGTTTCGCAAGAATGAATGTATATCTGCTAAAGTTAGATGCCGAATTTCGATTAGAATGGGAAAATTATTATGGAGGAAGCCACCGTGACGAAGGGTTTTCAGTAATTGAATGCGCTTCTGGAGGATTTGTTGTTGCCGGCATGACGAGGTCTAAAGAAGCCGGTGAGCTCGGTGATTTTTATTTAATCAAAGTTAACGATGACGGTTCTCTCATTTGGGAACAAACATTAGGACTTATTAATTCTAAAGATTATTTATTTGATGTGGTGGAAACACAGGCTGGGAATTTCATGGCAGTTGGCGCAGAAGCAGGACATTATCACTACAGTACTTTTGAATTCACCACCTCTCACACCAAATCTTGCATACTAAAGTATGATGCTAACGGGGCGTTTCTTTGGAAGAAAAATTATGGAGGCCCGCAGAATTGTTGGTATAAAGAGTTAGTTCAGACAACAGATGGGAACTTTTACGCTATAGGGTCATCTCAAAATAATAGTTTTGGAAGTTTTGACATTACTTTGACCAAGTTCAATACTTCTGGGGATTCTATCTGGGAAAGAAACTATGGAGGCACACAATATGATTACGGTGAGTCTATTCTTGTTTCATCAGATAATTACATATACCTAGCAGGAGCTGAATGCAATGATACAACTAACTATACTACAGACATAAGCGTAATCAAGATGGACACAAGCGGCACCATAATTTGGAAAAAATTAATAGGTGGAGATCAATCAGAGTTAGCTTTTAAAATTAAAGAAATCAAAAACGGTGTAGCAGTTCTTGGTTCAACAAAAAGTTACGGGAATGGAGAATCCGATGCTTATCTAGTGGAGCTAGACACCTTAGGAAACGTTTTGTTTTCTGATGAAGATTTACCTGTGTTCGGCATTAATGTTTCAGTCTACCCTAACCCTTCATATCACGGCTTCAACATTGTTGTAAATACAGATTTAATATGTGATGACATCGAAGTGGAATTCATGGACGAAAGTGGCCGTTTATTAGCGATTCAGAAAATTGACTCGAAGGATTTCAACTTTGTAAACACAGACACGTGGGGGCATGGAATTTATTTCTACAAAATGCAGTCTACCTGCTTTGAAACAAAGGTTGGAAAACTTATTGTTCGTTAAGTAAGGAATCTAGACCATGGAATTGCCATTCCATTTGTTGATTAATGAGATCATGTTTAAAAACTAAGATACTGTCGGGTATTTGAGCTTGAAACAGAATAGGATTGTGTAAATACTTCGCATTGTAGAGGCCTGATGCAAAAAAATGAATCGAATCAGATGTCTCCTGATGAAACCCTTTCAAACTGCCCGTGCCGGTATCTCCAATAATACAATAGACTTTAATTCCCCTACTCCTTACCTCTTTCAGCATTGGGTAAATTGTATTTTCATAATAGGATGTGGCGGAATCACAGTTAGCGCTCCAATAAATAAAATTAGAGTGACTGTACGTGGCTGATGGCGGCAAATCTGGAACTCTATCCCAAAGTCCGGCATGATGAAACACAAACAAATGTTTACTCTCGGAAATTGTGTCGCAAATCGTCTTCAACATTCTATATTGAGAATTTAATTCCTCACATAGGGTTGGGTTCAACATTGAGTTTAAACAAACGCTAACCGCTCCATTAGCCGAATAATAATTGAATGATTCTCGCTCACAAAAGGATTTATACCATTGCATATTCCCATTACGCACATCGTGATTTCCTAAAGCGTATTGAGTTGTAGGTTTTGCTAAATCAAATACATTATCAATGTGCTGAACTGTACTTTTCTCCAATAAAGCTTCGGAACATATATCTCCTCCTAACCATATTCTTGAGTACTTAGTTTTGTCAAGTGAAATCAACCGTGGATCAACCCTTAGGCCATGATAAGTATGACCTGCAAATAAATAGCACAAAGTGTCAGAACTATTATCAACATCAACACTCACAGCTGCATCCGGCACTTTGACAGATGTAAAAAGGATCATCAACAAACATGTAATTGAAAAACCAATTATTTTCATCCTACTAAAGTAAACGTTATTAATGGGTATCCAGCTCTAGCAAATAAAACATCTTTTAAAGACTCTTTTCAACTCTAATGTTTACCTTTAATACCGACACCTTACTCGTTAAATTTACCATTATGAAATCTACCCAAATCACTGGATTTGTTCTTGTAATTAGTCTTCTTGTCTTTTCTTGCGCAGAAGAAAAAGAAACGAATAATGTATTACCTGTTGAAACGTCAGAATTGATTTCAGATGAAGACACGATAACCGTCAAAGCCGACACCACGGAATTAGTTATACCAGACCAGGGGTACAACTTATTAGAAATAAGTGAAATTCCTTCATCGGCACTACCTTATCTGATTGATTCAAATCTCCTCCATTCATTAGATGAAGAATCTAAATGGAGCGAAAACTCTACCCTCTCCAGTGATCAAGTGAAATATTTGAGTTCCATTTTACTAGATAATGAAACCACGACTTATAGCAAGTATCGAATTGAGTCATTTTTAAAAATTGACTCCTTAAGAACACATAACCAATACGATGAATATGAAAGTAACATAGATATCGGAATGATGCTTTATGCTCAAGCAAACACCATAAAGAACTTGAAAATCGATGACAAATCAGATTTATTAGTGTGGACTGTTTCCTACGCCACTTACGAAGCCTGTCCATATTCTTCTGGCGATGTTGTTTTTGGTAGTTATTTCAAAGAGGGTGTATTGCAAAACACTACAGTCTTAGGAGAAGATTCTGGTAGTGCGGATGCACCCTACTGGGCTAACACGAACATTACTTCATCTATTCAAGACTCTTCTATATCAGTTCAGATAATTGAAAGTAATGGCGGTGATTATGATGAGGAAACAGACGAAGAGATAGTAGAAGAAACTACGGAAACTTTTAAGCTTAGTTTATCTTCTTTAGGCTTCAAAGTTATCGACCCTAAATAACCTATTAAAAATGGACGATGAAATTAAATTTATGAGAGAAGCGATCCGCATCTCTCAGGAAAACGTTGACTCTGGAAAAGGAGGGCCGTTTGGTGCCGTAGTGGTGAAAGATGGAGAAATTATAGCTCGGGGTGGAAATGAAGTCACCAGTAGTAATGATCCAACTGCCCACGCTGAAGTGGTTGCGATCAGAAAGGCATGTGAGGTTTTGGACAGTTTTCAATTGGAGGGATGCGAAATTTATTGCAGTTGTGAACCATGTCCTATGTGCTTAGGTGCAATCTATTGGGCAAGGCCCGCAAAAATTTACTTTGCAAACACTAAAAAAGATGCAGCGGACATCAACTTTGATGACGATTTCATTTATAAAGAAATAGAAATTCCATCTGATAAAAGATCTTTACCTACTGTCCAACTATTAAGAGATGAAGCTTTGGTGGTTTTCAAAAAATGGAGTGACAGCACTATTAAAACTGAGTATTAATGACAACATTCATTTTAAATCATGAAAAAATTTCTACTGACTTACCATCTGGGTCCTTGCTACTTGATTTTATTCGTTATAGTAAATCTTTAAAAGGCACTAAAATTGGATGCAGAGAAGGAGACTGTGGAGCTTGTTCGGTCCTAGTTGGAAAACTCACTTCTAATGGAATGAAATATGAACAAGTTACTTCGTGTCTCACTCCTCTTGGTAACATAGCAAATAATCATGTTGTAACTATCGAAGGACTGAACATGGATAACCTTAGCCCAGTTCAGGAACATATGATTAATGAATCTGGAACGCAATGTGGGTTTTGTACAGTCGGATTTGTTGTTTCGTTAACTAGCTTTTGCATGGCTAATCAAAATGCCACATACGAACAAGCAATCGCTTCAATTGATGGAAACATCTGTAGATGTACCGGATATAAATCGATAGAAAGAGCTGCTAAAAAGATTACTACCGATCTATCAAACAAAAATACGGATGACACAATTAATTGGCTAATTGAAAACCAATACATTCCGGCTTATTTTAACGGAATCCCTAATCAAATTAAAGACCTTGAACTTGGCCACACTAAGCAAATCGGTCAAATTGTTGGAGGCGGAACTGACTTATATGTGCAAAAGCATGGTGAACTCATCGACAAGCAACTCGTTCATATTAACAAATCAGAAGAACTAAAATTTATTAAAGTCGAAAACGACCATCTACATATTGGAGGTGGGACAACCGTGACCGAATTTGCTGAATCTTCCGAAATCAAAAATATATTCCCAAATCTTGACGCCCATATTAAGCTCGTCTCTTCTAGCCTTATTAGGAACATTTCTACCTTCGCTGGAAATTTTGTGAACGCCTCACCAATTGGCGATTTTACCATCTTTTTTATTGCCCTAAACGCAAGTATCACTATCGAAAACGACACATCAAAAAGGGAAATCCTATTAAAAGATCTATATAAAGGATATAAAGATTTAGCGATGGAAAAAGATGAACTTATTAGCGCTTTATCTTTTCCGATACCGAGTCCTAATACAAGGTTCAATCTGGAAAAAGTGAGCAAAAGGACCCACCTAGATATCGCATCCGTAAATTCGGCCTTGTCAATCAGTAGTTCTGGAAACAACATTGAGTCAATCTCAGTCTCCTGTGGAGGAGTTGGTCCAACACCAATGATGTTGGAAAAGACAAGTGCTTTCTTAACCGGAAAAGTGCTTTCTGCTGCAAATCTCAAATTAGCAAATGAAACTTTACAAGAAGAAATAAATCCGATTAGTGATGTTAGAGGTTCAGAAAAATATAAACGGCTATTATTGCGCCAATTGTTCTATGCCCATTTCCTCAAATTATTTCCAACTGTAATAAAATTGGAGGACTTAACATGAAAAATATAGATTCTATAGGTCACGTTAGCGGCAAATCGATCTACATAGATGACATACCAACGCAAGAAGGAACACTTTTCGGAGTTGTATTTGACTCGCCCGAAGCTCACGGTAATATCATCTCCGTAGATTACTCTAAAGCTAGGCAACTTCCTGGAGTTCGTAGAATTATAACCCATGAAGACATTCCGGGGGAAAATCAGATAGGAGGAATCTTTCCAGACGAACCTCTTTTTGCTGCAGATGAAGTCCACTTTCAAGGAATGCCAATTGCCCTGATATTGGCAGACTCCGAAGACATCGGTTTTCAAGCAAGAAAATTGATTGAAATTTCAATTCAAAAGAAAGAAGTAATTGTTGATCCAAGAGAAGCTCAACAAAAAGGCCAATTAATATTTCCGCCTAGAACATTTAAGCTTGGCTCAATAGAAGATCAATGGGCACTATGTGCTCATGTTTTTGAAGGAAGGGCTGACACTGAAGGTCAAGAACATTTATATATCGAAACGCAAGGTGCATACGCCATGCCTTTGGAAAATGGCAATATTAAAATCTCATCGTCAACTCAAGGACCTACAGCTGTCCAAAGAGCAGCAGCAAAAGTTCTTGATGTTGGAATGAACAAACTAGAGGTTGACGTACTTAGACTGGGTGGTGGTTTTGGTGGCAAAGAAGATCAAGCAACTCCTTGGGCAATTATGGCTGCTTTAGGTGCTCAAATTACCGAAAGACCTATAAAAGTTATCCTACATCGTATGGATGATATGCGAATGACTGGAAAAAGGCATCCTTATAGTTCTGATTACAAAATTGGTTTAGATGAAAACCATAAAATCATCGCGTACGAAGTATGTTTCTACCAAAACGCTGGAGCAGCAGCAGACCTCTCGCCTGCTGTTATGGAAAGGACATTATTCCATGCAACAAACTCCTATTTTGTGCCAAACGTAACAGCAACTGCATATAGTTGCAAAACAAATCTACCACCTAACACCGCATTCAGAGGCTTTGGTGGTCCACAAGGAATGTTTGTTATTGAGTCAGCTATTGCCCAAGCTGCGGAAGAACTAAATGTAGATGCGGCAGAAATTCAAAAGAAAAACTTACTAGTAAATGGAGACGAATTTCCGTACGGACAAATTGCCGATAATGTTGGACTAACTAATATTTGGAACGACCTTGAATCGAAATTCAAATTAGATGATGTAAATGCTCGAGTACGTGAATTCAATAACACGAATGCCAATCATAAAAAAGGCATCGCTCTAATGCCTATATCTTTTGGTATTTCCTTTACAAAAACCCCAATGAATCAAGCCCGAGCACTTGTACATGTATATAGTGATGGGACGGTAGGGATTAGCACTGGAGCAGTTGAAATGGGCCAAGGAGTAAATACTAAAATGCTTCAAATAGCAGCAGAAGCATTTTCAATTGATCCTGCAAAAGTCAAATTAGAATCTACCAACACTACTCGAGTTGCCAACACTTCTCCGACTGCGGCAAGTGCTACAGCCGACTTGAATGGCAAAGCGCTGGAACTTGCATGTGGACCTTTAATCCAACGGCTTAAAGAAGTAGCTAAAAGTCATCTTAACAATTCTCAAGATGAAATTACTTTTCAGAGTGAACGAATTATGGTTGGCAGCATTGATTCAGGATTGAGCTGGCAAGAATTAGTTGACGTGGCGTTTTTAGAAAGAGTGTGTTTAACAGAGAATGGGCATTATGCTACTCCAATTATCAATTTTGATAAAGTAAAAGAAAAAGGACATCCTTTCGCATATCATGTATACGGGGTGGCCTTAACGGAAGTAACGATTGACTGTATTCGCGGAACTTATCAATTTGATTCAGTGAAGATTGTCCATGACTTTGGAAAATCAATGAATTTATCAGTTGACATGGGTCAAATCGAGGGAGGACTGGTCCAAGGAATCGGCTGGATGACCATGGAAGAGTTGAAATACGATGATCAAGGAAGATTACAGTCAAATTCTCTTTCCACTTATAAAGTACCCGACATTTATTCTGTGCCTAGGGAGATAGTGGTTGAGGTTTTTGAAACACCGGGAACAGATATGGCTATTAAGAAATCAAAAGCCGTTGGTGAACCACCGTTAATGTATGGCCTTGGCGCTTATTTTGCAATCAACAATGCGGTAAAAGCATTTAATCCGAACTTCAAAGCAACTTACGATGCCCCTTTTACCCATGAAAAAGTTCTAATTGGTCTTTATAGCTAATGGCATTAGAGTATAAATTACCTAACATTCTTAAAGGAGGAATCATTTATGCGGCTGGCGACACGATAGCTGCGTTGATAATAAATGATTTTTCAGTGGTTCGGTTAATTGGCATTTTCGTAATTGGCGCTACACTTTACGCAATCGAAATTCCCAACTATTTTAAGTGGATCGATCGAAAAATGAAACCAACGGGAAGCTTCGGAAACTCAATCAAGAGGGCAAGTATGGCTATGCTCTACTTTAATCCGCTCTGGATCGCGAGGCATATCTTAATTATTGAATTACTACTAGGAAACTACGACACTATAAGTTGGGCGATACTCTTGATCGGGTTAACTTCTTTCATTGTCAATATTCCTGTTTCATTGATTGCAAATTATTTAATCCAAAACAAATTCGGTTTAAAACATCGATTTTTAGCAAGCGCAATTTTTTCCGGACTTATGGCAATTTATTATTCTTTGAGCAAAACATGGTTTGCATAAAATGAGTTTTTGGAATGTATTATATCAAGAACTCTCAGAAGGTAACTCAGTTGCACTCATGTACGTTCATAAAAGCAAGGGCAGCAGTCCAGGTCGACAAGGCTTTAAGATGTTCGTCAGTCAGTCTGGTTCATTTCATGGATCAATTGGAGGCGGGGTAATGGAGTTTAATCAGGTGGAGCTGTGCAAAACCAAATTGAACGAAGGCAAATTCCAACCTTTTGAAAAACTGCTAATTCACCAATCAAATATTCCTGAAGATCAATCGGGATTGATATGTTCCGGTGAGCAGACCGTTGGTTTTTACTTTTTAGATCAAGAATCAAAACCATCGATTTCAAAATTGATGGATATACCAAATCAACAAAGCCAAGTTCTCTGCCTAAGTAATTTAGGTTTAAGTATCACTAGGGCCCTTGCACCCCTAAAGGATAGATATAGCTACATGTCTCATGAAGAAGAATGGAAATTAGAAGAACATCTTGGTCATTTCGCTGAATTACACATTATGGGAGCTGGTCATGTTGGTTTAGCGCTTTCCCAACTCGGACATCGGTTGGACTTTGAAGTTCATGTCTATGACAACCGTTTAGAACTAAATACGCTTCCAAATAGCGCTGACGCTACTTTCCACTTTATTGAAAATTATGGAGATCTAAAAAACCATATAAATTCTGGGCAAAACAAATATGTGGTAATCATGTCTTATGGCTTTATTACAGATTTAGAGATCTTGAAACAATTAGTAATAAAGGAATTTAAATATTTGGGATTAATGGGCAGCAAAGAAAAGGTAAAGCGATTAAACACGGCACTTCTGGAACAAGGTGTTGAACAACATAAGATTGACCAAATATATGCGCCAATAGGTGTTCAAATAGCAAGCAAAACACCGATGGAAATTGCCGTGAGTATAATGGCTCAAATAATTCAGATTAAGAATGAATAATCTAGAAATAGAATTACGTTTAAATAATTAACTTACACTTGTTGCAGAAGAAATTCCTCGCCATAACATTTCTATTTGTGCCCCTTACTGGGCAAGCCCAAAAAGACTTTGATAGCTTGTGAACTGTTGGATGACATCTGCGTAATTGGAATAAGAGTATGATTGTATTTTGCACCTATTGCAGTAAAGAAAAATCTAATAACCAAGGAGACATGCCGGCTTTAGCCCGTTATGATAGTGAGCGAATTAAGAAAGTTTACAACGCATCGGAAGCTATTGGATATGAATTTAGAATCTTATCAGGGAAATTTGGATTATTAGCACCATTCGATCAAATCCCTTACTACGACCATTTATTAAAGAGCTCTGAGGTTAATAATCATGCTAAAAAAGTTTCATTTGATTTAATTGAACTTCAAGCCGATGAAGTAATTTTTTTCACGGACAAACCCGACACAGATCCGAATCTTGAAAATTATATAGAATGTATGCAGATTGCTGTTTATACAGCGGATGCAAAACTTAAAATCATCTACCTCCCCTAGCCTATTTTGAATTTACTGACTTTTCAATTTAGACTTAAAATCCAATTCAAACTTCGCAATCTTAGGTCGAATTACGAATTGGCAATACGGCTCTTCTCCATTTAAATCAAAATAATCATCATGATATCCTTCAGCTGGAAAAAAGTTGGTCCATTCGGTAATTTCGGTCACAATAGTGTTCGCAAATTTACCAGAAGAATCAAGTTGCTTTTTGTATGCTTCGGCTAAGTCTTTTTGAATTACGTTATGATAAAATACAGCTGATCTGTAGTGCGGACCAACATCGTTACCCTGTCTATTTAAAGTAGTTGGATCATGAACAGACCAAAAAACTTCCAAGATTTCCTCAACAGAAACTATGCTCGAATCAAACTCTACTTGCACCACTTCAGCATGTCCAGTTAGTCCAGAACATACTTCTCGATAACTAGGGTTTATTTCTTGACCTCCACTAAATCCAGATTTCACAGAAATTACTCCCTCTA
>JBLIOB010000120.1:0-11664 GCA_047639575.1 Parvicellaceae bacterium | reverse complement strand
AAGATGGAAGTACGGTAGATGTGTCGGCTACTAAAAAGCAAGATTTCTTAAATCATTTCAAGAATTAGGCAAAAGAGCTAGTCCATTTTCCTTTTAACCCATCGATTTTTAGTACGTTCGACCGAAATAAGTTTTCCTTTAACATCGTATTGGAATTTTTTCTCTTTATAACAATCGCACGAATTCACTTCTTTACTTTTTAGTTGTCCGTCAGGGTAATACTCTTTTTGCTCAAATTTTAATTCGAAGCAATATTTTCCAAAATTGCCTTTTTTAATAATTCGCTGAACCTCCATTGACATAGTCCCATTTGGGAAATAGAATTTAGACTTTGAATCTGTAAGTTGATAAAACTCATGAAGGTTGAATTGTTTTGACTGTTTTATACGAACGGTTTTATAGAGGTATATTTTCCCGTTTTCGAACGTATCTATAAATACTTTATTCTCCCTAGTGTATTGTGCATTCCCGGCAAGAACTATAAATGATAATAAGAAGAACAGATAATAACGCATCTATCTAAGATAACCTTACTTTTATCAAATCAAATTGAAAACGGACGAAGCCTTTTGTTTTCAATGTATAACTCTATAAAGCCAGTTTGATTAACAAAATTGAAATACTAAAAGAAGTGTCCTATTCTACAGCCAGGAGTGGAGGCAGTGGAGGGCAACACGTAAATAAAGTTGAAACGAAAGTGATTCTTGCTTTTGATTTAAACAATTCGGTTGTGTTGTCTGATGAGCAAAAGGAAATTATTAAAGCCCGGATCGGTCATAAAATAAATACAAAAGGAATCATTCAAATTGTTGCTCAAAAATATGCCAGCCAACTTAAGAATAAGAATCTTACCAATCAGAAATTTACTGATCTGATTATTTATGCTTTACAACCTGTTAAGATTAGAAAGAAAAAAAGGACATCTAAAAATCAAAAAGAGAAGCGCATGAATTCAAAAAAGCGGAGGTCTGAATTAAAGGAAAATAGAAAGAGGGTAAAGCACTAGCTTCTAGTGAAGAAGTCCCAAAGTGGATCTTGAGGAGGCTGAGATTTGATAATAATTTTTTCCTTAGTTACTGGATGGTCAAATTGAATTTCGGCTGCATGCAAATGAATCGAGCCACCTTGGTTAGGGCGATCAAATCCATATTTCAAATCACCTTTAATTGGGCTGCCTATAGCGCTTAACTGACATCTTATTTGATGATGTCTGCCAGTGTGAGGCGTTATTTTCAGCAAATGATAATTGTCACTCGATTTTATTACGTCATAAGTGAGTTCACTTTTTTTACCACGTTCAGAATCTACAGGATATGACTTATTTTGTTTTTGATTTTTTAATAAATAGTGAACGAGCTTATCCGTTTTTTTGGATGGTTTATTCTTAACAACGGCTAAATAAGTTTTTTGGATTTGCTTATCCTGAAAAAGCTTATTCATTCTTGCCAACGACTTAGAGGTTTTGGCAAATACTACAATTCCACCAACAGGCCTGTCGATTCTATGAATTACTCCACAAAACACATTCCCAGGCTTGTTATATTTATCTTTTAAAAACGACTTGACAATTTCACTTAGAGGCTTGTCTTTTGTCTTATCTCCTTGTACAATATCTGACGGTAATTTTTGAACCGCAATCAAATGATTGTCTTCATATAGCACTCGTTCTTCAGTCATTTTGATTTTCCGTAATAGCCTTCAGCTTAATAGCTGCTAAAGAAAGTAAAAAAGGAACGGGGCTATGTAAAAAATGAACTATTTCCGTTGAAGCCCTTACTGAAAACAAGTAAATTATAAAAGCCAGTCCAAACGTTACACAGTAGAATAGTACTGTATAAATAGCTATTTTTCTATTCCCGATTAACCAGGCGCCAGCGGCACTGCAAAGCGCGAAAACGACAGTAAACCCAAACGTTAACTTCCATTTAAATGAATTGATTTCCTCGATGGTCCAACCATTCAGAAACGCCTCCATTTTAGAATGGGTATAATTATAAATTAAATGAGCATACTCATTATCTTGAATCATGTCAAGATATTTCATTTGGCCATTAGCGTTAATGAATACGAAATCCCTGAAAAAATAGAGTGCAGATAAACCACACATGAAAAGGACGCCAATTAAAAATTTAATCCACTTATTCATTTTGCTTTTTGAATTTAAAGCCAGACATTTTATTTATCCAGATATACCAGAGCAAGAATATGAAAGCGTATGTAACTACTTTAAAAGTAACATCATGATTGAAGTTTAGCCATTCAAAATTGTAAGAAGCAATCACGGTTAAAATGGCAACCCTAATTACATTAATAAAATGGATCAATAGAATTCCAAGAGGGATAAACCATAGTTTTTTAAGATTCAATTTTCTACCACCCGAGTTGTTGGAAGGGAAAGCAACTATTACAGCTGCGAATAATCCGAATAAACTCATACCGTTACAAGGATTACCTATTCTCACACCAGGGTAAATTGAGTCAGTCATTCTTACAATGATAAAATCTTCAAGTGATAAATAATCTACAATGCTTTGATAATCGAATATATGAAGTAGAATGTTAGCCATGTTCGCTAAATTCATTGATACGACATTATCTATGCCGGTGTACGGACTAATTAATTCGTGATAAACCAGTTGCCAAGCCACATACAAAATCAAGGACAAGCCAAGAAAGACAACAAGTTTATTTTTAAGAAGTTTTGCCATGAAAAAAAAGTTGAGGGTTAACTCAACTTTTGCTGCTTTCGCGTTTGCTATCGTATAATTTCTTTCCTCCTATCAAGGCACCCGCGGCTAACAAAAAGCCTAGTCCACCATCAATTGGAATACATGGAGGGGGCCAGCATGGAGGCGTTCCACCAGCTGGAGGTCCTGGAGGTCCACCACCTGCTACTTGCGCAACGGATGGGTCACTAATACACATCATTAATACCAATAGTGCAAGCGGTATTAAAAAATTGAGTTTCTTCATGCTCTAAGTTTAATTATTCAAATATATGCAATCCCATGTAACATTGGCAATGCATTTATTTAAAAATGCTGTTTAACAGTCCGAATGATGTATATATTGGTTTAAATAATAAGGAACATAATTTTAAACTAGTATTTCATAAGCGTCTATAAAATCTAGCCTGTTATATTTGTAGCAATTGTAAAAGATGTAATGGCAGAAAAACTAGATAATAAGAAAATTAAAAAGCAGATTATTAGTCCGGAAGATCTTAAGGTGATTTATCGAATCTTCTTTAAGAATTGGCAATATTTCATTTTGGTTCCTGGTGCTTTGGCATGCTTGGCTTTTTTCTATACCCATCGAATGACTGATGTTTACGCAGCTAGAACTCAGATTTTGCTTCGTTCTACTGAAACACACAACTATCAGGATAGACTTTATCAGAATATTGGTTTCATGGGGGCATATGGGGATATCACTAATCAGAAAAGAATCCTTTCTTCTTATGATTTAATTCAAAAAGCCTTAGACAAATTAGATTTTAATATCTCCTATTTTATTGAAGGTCGATTGAAAACAACGGAACTCTATAATTCGATGCCTTTTAAAATAGACATCGAACTAATAAGTTCCGGTAAAAAGTTATTTGAAAAACCCATTCAGTATGAGATAATTAGTGCTGCAGAGTACATGCTGAAATACGAGATTAATGGAATCCGTTATGAGCAAAGGCATAAGTATGGCGAAAAAGCATTTACCGATCATTATATTGTTAATGCTACTAAAAGAACAGAATTAAATGTTAATTCGGTTGATCGGTTGAGTGAACTTAAATATCATTTTGTGGTCCATTCTGAATCAAGTCTTATAAGTCGAATTAGAAGCTCTCTTTCTATTGAAAACGTTGATTTCACTTCAATACTGGAGATTAAATTAACAGATCAGATTGGGGCAAGGGCTAAGATGTTTTTAGATACTTTGTCTAAGGTGTACATAGAAAATACTCAGGAAAATGATAGTCTGATAAATGTAAGAACCCTTTTTCATATAGGAAATCAAATCGACACTTTAAGAATCAGGTTGGACACCCTAGAAACCCAGCTAGAATCATATCGAAAAGATTCTAGTATATTGAATTTAGGTAAAGAGTCTAATAAATATTTTGAAGAATGGGTTAGTTATGACGCCAAGCGAAGAACGTATGTTTTGCAAATGCAGTCTATTGCAAATTTAGAGACTTATATTAAAAATACTACTTCACATAACTTGATTCCGCCTAGTTTTTATGTGCTTGATAGGGATCAATTCTTAGAACAAAGCTTACAACAGCTGTATCTATTTCAATTACAGAAAAATAAAGAACTTTTTAATAAGCCGCAAGAGCATCCAGCAATGCTTCAATTAGATAGTTCAATTTCCCGATTAAAACGAGATGTGTTGTTGTATTTAGATGACACTAAAGTAGCAATTAAGCAAAGGATATCAGATGTTGGAGTTCAAATATCCCAATATTCGGCTTTGATAAAAAAGGTGCCAAGAAAAGAACGAGACCTACTGTCGATTACTCGAGAGCGAGGAGTGAATGAAAAACTTTATTTATTTCTTTTAGAGAAAAAAGCAAATACAGAAATAGCAAGAGCCGGTGTTGCGCCTCAGATGAAAATAATAGAGAAAGCTAGGTCTATTGGTATAGTCGGACCCAATAAGGATCAGATATATTATATATTTATTTTACTTGGATTGGCTATTGCAGCCATTATTGCTTTCGTAAAATATTTATATTTTGATAAAATTGAAAAAGTTTCAGATCTAAGAGAATTAACGAATCTATCTGTTCTATCGGGAATTCCGAATCATAAAGAAATTAACACAGAAAAATTGGTTATAAATGCACGGCCAAAAGCTCAAATTACGGAGGCTTTTCGGCATTTAAGAACTAATTTAAGTTATCTCTACCCTGGTGCGGATTCCAAAGTGATATTAGTCTCGTCTATACACCCAGGTGAAGGAAAAACATTTATGTCAAGTAATTTAGCAACGGTTATAGCTAAGTCTGAAAAGAAAGTCTTATTGATTGATTTGGATTTACATAAACCAAAGATTCATGCAACATTTGACATAGCTAATGAAAAAGGTGTTTCTTCATTTCTAATTGGTAAATTGGAAATTGAGGATATCAAATTGAGGATTGAGGAAGCCGGAATGGACGTTATATTTTCAGGTCCAGTTCCACCAAATCCTTCAGAACTTATTTTAAATGAGAAATTGAAAGAATTAATTCAACATGGTAGGGATAATTACGACATGGTTATTATAGATACCCCACCAATCGGATTGATTAGTGATGCAATGGTTTTCTTAGATCTGGTGGACGTAGGGATATTCGTAATGAATACCAATATGGCAAAAAGGCAAGGTGTGGAGTTTTTGGAAGAAATTGTAGAGAAGAGTGGCGTTTCGAGTTGTGGAATTGTTTTGAATAATATCAAAACAAAAAAATGGAGTTCATATCGTACTAAATATGGCGGTGGTTATGGTTACGGTTATGGTTATGGCTACGGTTATGGCTACGGCTATGGTCAAGGATATATAGATGAAGACTAGAAGAAACTTTATTAAAACTGCAGCTGCAGGAACTGCCGGAATTGCTATTATTGGTTGCGCAGACGAACCTGTCGCGTTACTGCTTGAAAAAGATGTGCAGGCAGGTAAAGTGAAGAATGAATTCCCTGTTATTGTTTCAACATGGAATCATGGAATGGCAGCTAACGAGGCCGCTAAATATTCTTTGGATAATGGTGGTTCTATTATAGATGCGGTTGAAGCCGGTGTTCGAGTCACAGAATCAGATGAAACAAATCAAAGTGTCGGTCTTGGTGGATTGCCGGATAGAGATGGAAATGTTACGCTAGACGCATGTATCATGAACCACAAATCGCAATGTGGTGCTGTTAGTTTTTTACAACATATTGAAAATCCAATATCAGTTGCTAGAAAAATAATGGAAACAACGCCTCATGTTATGCTATCTGGTAAAGGAGCGTTGGAGTTTGCCCTTGAAAATGGATTTGAAAAAACTAATTTGTTGACTGACCAGTCTAGATTGGCTTGGGAGGAATGGAAATTGAAAAGTGAATATCAACCTAAAATAAATAGTGAAAATCACGATACAATTGGATTGTTGGGGTTGGATTCTGAAGGAAGAATTGCCGGAGCTTGCACCACAAGTGGGATGGCTTACAAATTACATGGAAGGGTAGGAGACTCGCCTATAATTGGAGCCGGGCTATTCGTTGATGGTGATATTGGAGCAGCTTGCGCTACAGGTATGGGTGAAGCAGTTATCAGAATTGCTGGAAGTGCTATAGTTGTTGAATTAATGAGAGCGGGAGCAACTCCTGAAGAAGCTTGTAAAGAAGCGGTTGACCGAATTGTTATGAAACATGATGATTTAACAAATCTACAAGTTGGATTTCTCGCTTTAGACAAATTTGGTAATACCGGAGGGTATTCAGTATATGCAGGTTTTAACTACGCCTGTACTACCTCAGAATCTCATGCTATGGTGGATGCCAAGTATCTTAAAGAGTGGTAGAAAATCCATGTTTAACCATAAACTTTCTAAGTTAACAGAAGATCAAAAGTGGGAGAAACTGGTTAGTTATCTGGATTCAGGCAAACCTGAAACTAGAAAAGAAGTAATTGCAATCTTATCCGGTGCACCTGATTCATTGAGTTTTGTCGAAAAACAATTAGTCAATAAAAGCTACGTTGCTAAAGTTGGTGCTATTCAAATACTAAGTGTTATTGGATCTGAACATTCAGCTGGTTTGTTAAATGAGATTCTTATTGGAGATCAGCTAGTATTAGCGGAAAGAGCAGCAATAGCAATTTTGAAAATTGGAGCACCTAGCCTTACAGTTGAACGAGCGGATCGAATCTTAAATCAGATACTTCAAAATAAGACTGAAAAGAATCGAAAAATTGCTTCAACCAGGCAAGTGACCGAGGATAAAAGGACTTTGTCATTTGATAGGCCGAAAGGCATAGAACCAACCCCTACTAGATTTAAAAGAAATAGAAAATTTGGTGTGATTGGAATAGTAGCTATTGTAGTTGCGATTTCGGCTAGAACCTTATTTAATTTGGCTATAAATTCAGATTCTCCTACTCATTCAGCTTTATATAATGATTGTGGAGATTACTATACGCCAACTCCGCTAGACGTAAGTGTAATTTCTAAAAATGACTCAGGCCAAAATTTATTCATAAGTATCAATTTTATTCCTGATATACCTGAATCGACAGGACATGCCTGTTATTCAACTAAATATTTTCGTAGAAAAAGCATTTTTCAAGCTAAGATAGAGGCGTTTAAAACAGACGAACAAATAATTAATTTTCACACAGATCTTTTAGAATTACCTAGTAATCGCTACTATACTCATCAGTATGATTTCACTTTGGTGAAAACGAAGAAGGATTGGGTGAAAATGTAGCTTATCCCTCGTTAAAAATTATCTCGTCCATAAAGATCCAGCTTGGATTCCCTGCTCCTAAATGCCATTCGGGACAATCTCCGGGATACTTAGCAACTACCTTAATATATCGACAATCTTTAAAAACGGTTTTGTGAAAGTTATGTTTAAACCCACCGTACTCAGTTGGTGATTGATTATTTGAAATACTTCCAGAATGCTCAAAATTGGTCCCATCATCTGAAACATATATTTCCAATTTTTCAGGAAGCCAGATCCAAGATTTAATGTCTTGGAAACAGCCTATTTTAACATTCGAAATAGAAGTCGTTTTTCCGAAATCAATAACTACTTTATAGTCTTTTCCTTGCACCGCTTGCCAAAAACCTGTTTTATAGTCATTACCGCCTTCAATTCCGTCAATAAGTGCTTGGTCTCCTCCTGCTGAATATTGATTAGCGTAATCAGTAATAGAAACGATTTTAAGATCTTTGTTTCGTTTACGGAATATCCCATTGATTGTGGAGCTTTCCATGTTTGGAGTGACAAAAACAAACGCTGAAATAGTGGAGGTTTCATGAATCCAAAATGGTCCATCATAACGTTTCCATTCCTTATTTACTTGCATTTCAATGTCGCCAGGAACTCCTGAAAGTTTTTTCACTATTATTAGAATGCTGTCTGTAAAAGAATAATTTTCTGCCACAAAATAAGGAACAGGCACAATGTTTCTTTCCGTTATTTCTGTAACAGGCCTGTTATCCTCTCTAGTTCCGAAGGCTTGTCCTGGCTCATGTGTAAGTTCAAAATGAAGTTCGCCACCATTCATGATGTCTTCATGCTTTAATAGCGATTTTGTATAATTTTCATCGTTTAACTGACAGGATTTTACCGAATAAGATTTATGACTTTCACGATTTGAAGTAATCATAAATGTATTTCCATTTTCCAGATGAATATTAACTGTATCAAAAATTGGATGTCCAATAGAGTAGTAATCTGTTCCAGGTGTGACAGAATAAAAACCCATAGCGTTAAGAACGTACCATGCAGACATTTGACCACAATCTTCATTGCCACATAAACCATCTGGTTTAGACGTATACATTTCATCCATTATCTGGGCTAACCTAGCAGCGGACTTCCATGGTTTACCAATGTAATTGTATAAATGTGCCATATGATGACTTGGTTCGTTTCCATGCGCGTACTGGCCTATTAATCCAGTGATATCAGATTGATGTCTCCCGCCCATATCCGAACTTGTTTCAAATAATTCATCGAGCTTTTGTTCAAATTTTGAAGGGCCTCCGTAAAGCGAAATCATACCAGAAATATCTTGAGGAACGAACATGCTATACTGCCAGCTATTTGCTTCAGTAAAACAAAAGTTCACCTCTGTAGGATCAAATGGAAAAGCAAACATGCCGTTGTTTCTTCCTCTCATAAAGCCCGTTTCCGGGTCAAACATGTTTTTATAATTCTGGGCTCGATAATAGTAGTTATAGCTTCTTGGCGGATCCCAACGATCTGGATTTATTGGATCATTGTCAACTCTTGAAGCCATCGAAGCAATGCACCAATCATCATAGCTATATTCTAATTGTTTCGATACGGACTCAGGTTCATCTCCCATTTCCATGTACCCTTTTTCTTTGTAATGACTCAACCCGAGCTTGTCCGCATTAGCGGAAGCTAACATTGCGCTTAACGCTTTTTTCTCATCCCAATCTGTAATTCCTTTGGCATGCGCATCAGCAATTACAGGAACAGCATGGTACCCAATCATACATCCGGTATAATTTCCTGCTAGCTCCCAAATGGGTAGTTGTCCACCTTGATCGTAATGCTTAAGGAAGGTGTTGACATATTCATTAGTTCTTTTCTGATCAATTATCGTGTACAATGGATGGGCACCTCTAAACGTATCCCACAAAGAAAAAACGGTATAGGTAGAATTAACGGTGTCTTGATGAATTTTCATATCAATTCCTCGATATCGACCATCTTGATCAGAAAACATATTTGGGGCAATCATTGTGTGATAAAGTGAAGTGTAGAATATTGATCTTACGTCCTCTGTGTTTCCTTTAACTTCTATTTTGGAAAGTTCTTTTTTCCATGTGGATTTGGCTTCCGTTAACGTGGATTCAAAATCCCAATTTGAATTTTCCATTTCCAAGTTATTGAAGGCTCCTTCACTATCCACCGCTGAAATACCGACTTTGACAAGTAGAGATTCAACTTTGCCAAAATTAAGTTGGGCAAACTGATCTTCAATTCCAGTTTTGTCATTCCATTCTTTTCTTTTAATCAAGTCCATTTTTTCAAACGGTGATGAAAATGAGATATAGAAGTATACGTGCTGTTCGGCTGCCCATGCATTTGAAATTCGCCTTCCTCTTAGCACATTCTCATTTACCACTTCAATTTCGTAATCAAGCAATTTGTCTCTATGTCGAAGGTCTAGAAGGACGTTTAAGTTTTCACCAGATTGATTAGTATATCGGTGCATGCCAGTTCTTTCTGTTGCTGTCAATTCAACATCTATTTGATGATCTTGTAGATTAACTTTATAATATCCTGGGCTGGCTTCTTCTGAAGATTTCAAAAATGTACTGGGTGCAGTTTTTCTGTTTACTGCCTCATTATAGCTTACTGCATTGCCTGAATATGGAGTTAGTTGAATATCACCATAATCAGAAACGCCAGTGCCGCTTAAATGAGTATGACTAAAACCATAAATCAAAGAATCACTATAGTGATAACCACTGCATCCGTCCCAACCTTCTAAACGAGTGTCTGGACTTAGCTGCACCATTCCAAAAGGGACCGTAGCACCGGGAAATGTATGACCGTGTCCTCCAGTTCCTATGAATGTATTAACTAATTCATAAGGAGTTTTCGGTACAGATTCAGTTGTTTCAACTGTAGACTTATCAGCTGTTTCTTCATTTGAAGTACATCCGATTAGTAAAAGGAAAGAAAAGAGATAGACTAAATATTTCATGCTTTGAGTTCTTTTTTAGCAGATACTATTTTACTAAAAAATGCAATATAGATG
Source organism: Parvicellaceae bacterium (assembly GCA_047639575.1). Taxonomy (GTDB): domain Bacteria; phylum Bacteroidota; class Bacteroidia; order Flavobacteriales_D; family Parvicellaceae; genus JBLIOB01. The sequence continues at coordinate 1,167 of JBLIOB010000120.1, read as the reverse complement.
TAGCATAGTATCGGAATAATGAGAGCAAGCTTAAATCCAATTGCTGAACCGTCATCCGTTTTAAATGAATCTGCAATGTTGGTAAATATCCAAGTTACGGCTCCACCACCTACAATAGCGCTGCATAATATCCCCGAGGCTTGAGTTCTATATTGTCCCGTTTTTTCCATGCCCATTGAAAATATAGTTGGAAACATGGTCGCATTAAATATTCCAATTAGCAATGCGCTCCACATAGCAAGTAATCCAGTAGATGATATAGTTGTAATGGCCATCAGGATCGCTCCACAAGCGGCAACTGTTAGGATGGTGCCTGGTTTAAATTTAGTAGATAAGAAAGAACCAATAAATCGACCCAGCATTGCGCTGCCCCAATAGAACATAACGAAAGTTCCGACAACCGCTTTGTTATCTACGTCTGCCAAATCTTTACCATTGAAGACTTCAGAGACAAAACCTGAAATCCCACTCAAAACACCGTTCTGCCGAATGACTTCCGCCAAATTCATTTCCAAAAAATAGTTGGTTAAATAACTTCCAATTGCAACTTCCGCGCCTACGTAGAGGAAAATTCCAATAAAGCCCATATGAACTTGCTTCATTTTAAGCGCTTTAATAAACCCACCTTTAACTTGTTTCCCCTTAAGAATAGGAAGCTTAACTAGCGCAATGAGAATAGCCAGAACTACTAATGCGCATCCAAACATTATAAAAGGTCCTTCCACTGCACTAGCTTCGTTAGAGAAGTAATTCTCCTTATTAATTGGAGATAAGGTCTTAATCTCGTCTGAAGATAAAATCTGATCTGAGAGTAAGTAAGCTGCCCCAAAAACAGGGGCAATGGTGGTTCCAACGGAGTTGAATGCTTGGGAGAGGTTTAGTCTTGCAGAAGCTTTCTCTGGAGAGCCTAAGGCCGTAACATATGGGTTGGCCGCAACTTGAAGAATTGTAATTCCGCCAGCTAGGACAAAGAGGGACATTAAGAACAATCCAAACATTCTGGTTTCTGCAGAAGGGTAAAACATCGCGCAACCTAATCCGGCTACTGTAAGTCCAAGTAGAATTCCTTTTTTATAGCCAATTTTAGCAATGAATATTCCAGCTGGGATAGAAAAAACGAAATAGGCTAAAAACCATGCCCATTGAACGAATCCGGATTGCACGTAA
>JBLIOB010000119.1:0-11677 GCA_047639575.1 Parvicellaceae bacterium | reverse complement strand
TTGACGTACAGATTAAAAGCCGATCCACAAAGGTGGAGTGCTATATTTGAAAGTAAAATCAACGTAGGCAAAGCGTTATTGGCCTTGAATCAATTTAAAGCAGCAGAAGAAATTCTAACTTCCAGCTACGACTCAGCCTTTTCCAGAAATAATTTCTCTCTAGAGATTCGAGCGTCTGAGCAGTTAAAGCTATTGTACACCAAAACTGAAGATTATAAAAAGGCTTTTATGTACAACACCGTTTTTCATGATATTAAGGATAGCATGTATGGGATTGGTCAAAAAGAGGAGATTATTCGGTTAAATCACGTAAACAAATATGAGGAGAAACTGCTTCAAGACAGCTTGTATCGGGAAGAGTCGAAAAGGCTAATGGCAATTAAAACTGCGCAAACGGAAAGAACTAATTCCATCGTTCTATTTTTCTTGATTGGAGTTGTACTGTTCCTAATCGGTATAGTTCTTTTGATTTACAGAAACCTAAGAGCTAAAAAGAAATCTGAAAAAATCATCCTACAGCAAAAGGCAGAAGTTGACAAGCAACGAAAAATAGCCTTAAATCAGAAAGATATATTAGCCGAACGAAATAAGGAGATCACTGACAGTATTGAGTATGCAGAACGAATCCAGAAAGCAATTCTTCCATCAAAGACAGTATTTAACGAATTTATTAAAGATGGATTTGTTTACTACAAACCGAAGGACATTGTTGCCGGAGATTTTTACTGGCTCGAAAGTGTCGGTGAATATTCATTCCTAGCAGTTGCGGATTGCACAGGGCATGGTGTTCCTGGGGCCTTAGTCTCCGTTGTTTGTAATAACGCACTGAATCGTACCACTAGAGAATTTGGGCTAAGAGAGCCCGCGGCTATTCTGGACAAAACCCGGGAGCTAGTCATTGAAACTTTCGAAAAGAGTGAGGAAGAAGTTAAAGATGGAATGGACATTAGCTTGTGCGCTTTTAAAAATGGAAAATTGATTCAATGGGCGGGCGCCAACAACCCGATTTGGATTATTCGCAAGGAAGAGTCTGAAATTGAAGAAATAAAAGCGGACAAGCAGCCTATAGGGGCTCATGCTGTGCACAATGACTTCACTAACCATATAGTGAATTTAAACGAAGGGGATACAGTCTATTTATTCACGGATGGGTTTCAAGACCAATTTGGTGGTGATAAGGGTAAAAAGTTTAAAACCGGCAATCTTAAAAAGTTAATCTTAAGCCTTCAAGGTAAAACCATGCTGGAACAACAATCAGTACTCGACACCACTCTTGAAACATGGTCTGGGGAGATTGAACAAGTTGATGATGTTTGTATCATCGGCTTTAGGAGTTAATTAGAATTTCAACTGATCAACCTTAAATGTTGGACATGTTACATTTACCGGTCATTGGTAATAATTCTTATCCAAAAAGGCAACCATGGTTAAACTTATCTGTCTACTTATTAGATTCTTGATTATTCAAGAACTAGTTATAACCTACACTCACACGAAGCGTTTGTGACTCCTATCACAAACAACCAACTTCAGTTTTAAAAAAAAAGGACACTTGTTAAGTGTCCTTTTTTTTGATCTAGCAATAAGTTAAACCAACTAATTAGATGATCTTTCTTAAGCTGATAGAAATCAGGTTCTTAAGTAAAACTCCTCACCCATTCCAAACAGATCCTCTACCTGATACACTTTACCATCGTTACTTTTTAATTCTCCGTTGAATACACCGTACGGACCTTCATACTTAGACGCAATGATGCCTAGGTTCAATTTAACGGAGTTATGTACCACTGGAGTAAACACTAAGTCCACGTATCCTTTCTCATCTTTGATGGTCCAATTCGATTTAAAGCCATTGGGTCTTTCGAATTGAATTGGCGGTAATGGTATCATTTCTCCATCAACCCAGATGCAATTTTCATTATAATCCTCTTGATTAATAACCTGGTTATTGGTTAGGTTAAAACCTACCCTTCTACCCTGATTATCAAAGCCTAATCCAGTTGCCCAATCATACTTAGTTGGGTAAGGATAATATCCTTTATGGTCATCAATAATTAAGCTTGATTTTGATCTTTGAATTGTAATATTTTGATCTCCGAATTGTATAGACCCAGAAACCGGCATTAAACACTTGTGACTGTACATGCCTTTATTCTCAGAAAACGGCATACACACCACTAGTGGTTCGCTTTTAGAAATGTTATGGTCTGCTTCAATATTCGCAGACAGTTTTGGTAGTTTTGCAGAAGCCGCCACCTCTACTTTGATAGACAACTTGCTGTTTTCAATGTCATGAGTGGCTTCTATAAAAAAACCTTTAGATTGATGGCTACAGATCGTATTATAAAGTCCATTTGGGATTTGCATGGACTTGGGTAGTACCTTTTTCTCATATCGCATTTTCACCTTGGTTTCAATGTTGTACAAGATGAACTGAACGATACACACTTTCTTAGTATTGTAAATAGCCATCATCACAAACCAGCCATCATCTGTATGAAGCTGAAACGCTTGCCATTCTCTTAATGCTAAATTCTTAAAGTACTTTAGCCCGAGATCAGCATCTAGCATATTCACATTGCGAATTGGACCATTGTAACAGCCCCAATTGAACTTTCGCTCTTCATTAATTACGCTCTCTGGGGCTTTCCTGATATCTCGCATTAGCTAGAATGATCTGCTATAATTACCCATTTGCCCTGAATTAACTTCCAATTCAAAGAATAATGTCCTGCAAGCGTATCTCCTAATACGTCTCTGAACAACGTCCACTTGCCAACAACTAAGGCTGCGTTCTTATCTAAGAGCTCAATTGAGATGTTATTAAATTGTAAAACTCCCATTGAATCCGCAGTTGGATAGCTCTTTTGATAATTTGATAAAGTTTGTTCCCAACCATAATTCAATCCAGACTTTCCGATAAACTTAAGAGAATCTGATTTCCAATACCCAATCATAAACTGGTCTAAGCTACCTGAATTCCAGGCTTTTTGCTGGTTTTCCATTGTAGTTGAAATCTCTAATTTAAAAGACTCACTATCAGTAAGCTCTTTTACCGAAGTATTTTCCGATGGAATTACCATGGACAACTCAGGAGTATTTATTTGCGCACAGGAACAGAAAAACAGCCCTAAAAGCACAATTCCACAAAGGTTTTTCATTCTCCCAATATTGTTAACGCACCAGACGGACATTTTCTAACAGCGGACTTTATTGTTTCCGCATCATCTTGATCTAATTGGATCCAAGGTTTTACCGCTGGATTAAATACTTTCGATGCGTTTTTAACACATTCTGCAGCGTGTTCACAAATCTCTGGCTGCCAAACTATTGTCAAGCCATCTTTCGTATATTCTTTCTTCATCATTTACTTATGATTTTTAGGAACATCGAAGAAAATCAATTTTCCTTTCTTTTGCCTTACTTCTTTCCAAGAAGTGGACCCAAAATTTATGGCAACTACTCCAGCGGTAGATACATTTGCTATCAACGAATCTTTCTGAAGCATATTGGCAACTCCTGTGGTTGCCCCATTATGCCCGACAATCATTACATTATAATTTTTGTCAGAGATTTTCTCTACTTCCTCCATATACCCGGAAAAAGAACAGCGATAGATTTTTTTATTCCAAACGATATCATTTGTGTCATATCCAATCGCCAAGGCTATAGGGATAATCGTTTGATGCGTTCTTTTGGATGGACTGGCTACAATAAGATCAATTTTTACATTCTTAGTGGCTAAAACCGCTCCCATTAATGGAGCATCCATAAAACCTCTTTTATTCAGTGGCCGATCAAAATCTTTTAACGAAGGATCTGACTTATCTGACTTTGCATGTCTTAAGATATATAGCCTATGGTCTGGCTCTTCTAACGTTTCATCAGATTGAATAGACATCAAACCAATCCAAAGACCAAAAAAAATAGCAATACCAATGCTAATTCTCACTAAAAAAGACTTCCACTCCATTTTTACCATTATACAATAACTGTTCCTTTTCTTCCGGTTTTAATTTACGAATTTTTGGACCAACATCACCAGAACTAATTGAAACAGTTCTTTCCCAATCGTCATTGCTTAAAGTTTGCCTATTAAGCGTTTCAATCGTCAAATTATACAGCGCTCCTAAATATCCTTTTAAATTTCCTATCTCCATTGGAGCAATACCTTTACCTTCAGCATCAAATTCAATCTGTTCATCTGTGTCAATCCTAAAACCCACCGTACTGGGATTTGCAATTCTTTTAACTACCCCGTTCTCCGTATAAGTTGAGTCGAAAATGAAGATTGGAAAATTCGCAGTTACTCCTCCATCAAAAGCTAAATGCATTTCGCCTTTATATTTTTTAGGGTTAACGATCTCCCCTTTTGTATTTATAAATAATGATTCGAAATATAAAGGGATAGACATCGATATTTGAACTGCATCTACCACTTTCATATCAGGGTAATTCTCATATGAGAACACTTCTACTCGTTGTTGATCCAGGATTGTAGAGGTCACATACAAATCAACATAACCACTATCGTGCAAAGTCTGAAGGGTGATTTCTGAATCGCCCGTCTCCTCCTCGATAATCTGCATCAGCCATTTCCTGAATTTTTTATGCTTGTACCATCCATATTTCTTGAACATTCTGGCGATTCCGCCAATAAAAATAAATTCGCCATCATTGAATTGTTTAAATTTCGTGTCCGCTACTAACTCTTCCGCTTCTTTACCTGTACATCCCAGTGAAATAGCTAAGGCCGTTATTGCACCCGCAGAAGTACCACCTACTTTCTCTAGGTAGTCAAGTTTACCTTGTCTTTCTAACTCTTGAACTGCTCCAGCATAAGCAATCCCTCGAATCCCGGCTCCTTCAAATACCATGTTTTTGATTGTGTCAGATTGACCATAAACGCCAAGTCCTAAAAATAGAACAAGAACCGTAAAATTAATTTTAGAGAATACCATGTATTCTCAACGCGAAAAAAGTTGATTTATTACATTCAAAAAGCTCCCAAATTCAGTAAAACAAGGGTGCAAGCTTCTTCATTTTCCACTCCTGATTCATTTAACAAATCTACAAACTCGGGATTTTCAGTGCCTGGATTAAAAATAACCCGCCTAGGCTTTAAATTTAATATGTACTGATAATATTCTGGCTGATGTTTTGGACCGATATAAAGTGTTACCGTGTCTATATCAGAATAATCTGGTTGTCCAACATCTATCGTTACACCTTCAACAACACCTTCCCGCTTAGCTAAAGCAAACACTTTATGACCTTTACTAAGCAGCAATCTGATCGCCTGGTTACTATATCGCCCTACCTTTTCTGAGGCTCCAATCACTAAAACTAAGGACATTATTCTTTCTTCTTTTTGTTCTTTTTCTTTTCTTCTTTTTTCTTTCGCTTTGCCTCTTTCTTTGCCTCTTTCTTTTTCTTTTTCTCCTCTGCCTTAGCATTTTTAGCTGCTTTCTTTGGGTCTTCATCTGGGGCTTCACCAGTCTCAATTTCAATCGGATTTCCAAATCTATCGTACTCGATAGTTTTATAAGCCGCACCATTTGAATAAAACACCTCTAACTTCGTTTTGCCATCGTCATGGAAAGATTTCCAATGCCCATCTCTCTTATCGGCTTTATAAACCTCTACATCCATAATGGTGCCATCATCATAATAGAATGTCCATTCTCCAGATTTGTTCCCATTCTTATAGTAATTCTGGAACATCATTTGCCCTTCCGCACTATAATAGGTTGATTCACCTTCCAGCTTTCCTCCCGAATAAGTTTTCTCCATTTTAACAGTTGCATCTTTGTAGTAAATGACATATTTGCCATCCATCTCACCAGCTTTATAATTAGTTTCTTTCTTGAGAATTCCAGTTTCAAAATTTTCAATCACTTGACCATCTTTTAATCCACCTTTGTAAGACTCTTTCTTATAGATAGATTCGTCATCAAAATACCAAACCCACTCTCCTTCTTTCAATCCCATGGCATACGTGTTCTCCCAAGCCATTGTACCATCTTCTTTCCAGTAAGTCCATTTACCATTATCAATTCCTGCAGAGAATTCTATTATATATTCTTGCTGTCCATTTTCGTAAAACGAATAGCATTTACCGTCTTCTTTCCCATTGGCATAAACTAATTTCTTATGTAATTTTTCATTATCATGGAACGCCACACATGGACCTGAGTAAGGCTTCTGAGTTTTCCTGTGATATGTTAAATCATTTCCGGGGTCTCTTTCTAAGTCTTCAATACAATCGCATGCTTTTTGACCTTTATTCTCTTTCGGAGGTGGACCATTAGGATCTCCTCCTTCACCATTATTACCAGTTCCACGGGAAATCTGAGCGCTCAGGCCATAAGATATTAACATGGCAAATAGGAATATTGAAATCTTTAACATAGAAGTATTTATTAATTACTTTAAGGTACAACTTTCGAACCATTATGGTTCACTAAATAATCTAACGTGGAATCGTAGAATGAGATACAGTTTTTCCAATTATATTTTTCAACACTAGAAGACAAGCATGGGTTACTTTCAAATTCTTGTATCGCTTGTGTTAATTTAAGCAGCATATCGGCATAGTTTGAGTACATCAAATCTTCGCCTACATGCTCTGGATATGCCAATCTGTTTGGTAAGATAGGATGAACTCCAGCATACATAGCTTCTACCACACTTCCTCCGAAAAAATCTTGATTAGCCGTAACCAACAAAACATCAGACATTGATAGGTATTCACGATATGAATCGATTGTTTCTACATATCCCCATTGAATGGTTCGTTCATGGAACCGGTCCTTAAACCGAGCAAAAACATCTGGACTAGAACTAAATGATTCCCCTAATACGATCAAATTCCACTCTAAATCTTTAATCTTATTCAATGCATTAAAAAACGATTCTGGATTTTTATCGTATTCCCACCTGTGATTCCAAAGTATAACTGGAACCTCATTCTTTATTGGTTCGCTAGCAACCAAATCCATTCCAAGGTATAGGGTTCTACTTTTACTTGAAATCTCTGCGACTGAACCCAAATCATAACCATCTGGGAATTGCTTTAGAAACTCAGGCAGTGCGTCTATAAAGGAATTCCGATGATAGTCACTGTTAAAGAGGCAACTATCCGCCACCAATGAAGTTGTATAATTAATCCAGCCATAATGATTGTCTCGTTTCAATACTACATCTTGGTCAGAACTGCTCCAAGGGTACGTAATCTGATTTTCATGAAAGTAGACGTAAAACTTCACATCAGTGTCCCAGTATAATGCTTTGAATGCAGCTAAATCCAAAAAATCTGAAACGACAATCAAGTCATATTTAACTTTTTGCGGATTGATTGATCTAGCTATTTCAACAGCTCCTCCATGCATTCTCCATTTCCAATGCCGACCACTAAGCGTAGCTAGCTCAATTTGATGAGAGCTATATTTTTGAAATCCATCGCACCATTTCTTATGCGAACCGGTGTAGAAAGGCTCAATGAGAAGGATTCTCATGCCGAAATATTTATCTTCTTAATTTAAACCCTCTAGAGATCGTAAATCCAAGTCTGAACTGACCTTCCAAAATATCAGAAGACGTTGAAGGTAGAAACTCTGTGGCTAAAAGCCCTTTTGAGTTAGTAAGGTTCACTTGAAAAACGTGCCCACCTGTATCAAACTCAACACCTAATCCTATTGGATTAAAATAAGTACCAGAACTTGTAGTTCTATTATACGGTAGTAAATAATGATATTCTGCAATTAGGCCTACTACCTTACTCAATTTAAGTCTTGCAGCCGCACCAATAGCAATCATTCCGTTTTGATCGTCAAAAACAACATAGTTTCTATGCACGTATGTTGGACTTAATTGCATTGATAATCTATCACTAAACTTTCTACCAATAATCAAGCTTGTTGTATAAGCGAATCTATGCGCAAGAACTTGATAAGAAGTTGGTGACGTAAGATCGGTACTTGCCTTGCTCGTAGCTGCACTGGTTGAAGCAACTGCTGTTAACGTAAACGGCATACTATTATCAGACTTTTGAGATAAAATTTTATACTTCATGTACCCGTCAACGACTTGTCTATATGGTCCAGATCCTTTACTCCTTCCAAGACCAATAGAAAAGTTATCAGAAACTCCATATTCGCAGGCAATTCTAACATCGGCAATATCTTCTAAACCATAAAAGGTCTGAATGCCGCCAAAATCTCCAACTAAATCTCCAAAACGATGGCTAATTCTAATGTCCATCTTTCCTTTTTCCAATGTTTCAAGACTATGGCCACTAATTACTCTGGTATCATTAAAAGTTCGATACACTTTATCTTGCACATACGCAGTACTTGCAACCGCTAAGAGTAAAATTGATAATATAAGTTTCTTCATTTTTTAGCCATTTGATTAATGAAAGCAGCTAGATCCTCCAATTGCTGGTGGCTCATTCTTTCGAGTGTATAATTTGGCATATACGGATGATATCCATTTAATGCGTACGTCCCTTTTCGAGCTATATAATAAATTGATCCATGGGTGTTTCCTGCCATGCTATTCTTTAAATACTGGTAATCCGGCTTTTCGTCAGCGAGAATGAAATTCGTTACACCACCATCCATATGACAATGAAGACAACTATTATCATAAATTAGTTTACCATTCTCAACGTTTCCTTCACTCCCTAACTTTCGAACTTCCGTGGACATAGGATCTAAAAAAGTAGCATGAGAAATAGCCGCGTATTTCGTTTTCAGCATATCTATTCCATCAGAAGCATCATCTCTTCCAACAACTTCTCCAGTTGCTTTCAGCTCTTGATCATTAACGTCTAGATCAGACATCTTATATCCAATATCGGTCAGATAATGCATTACAGCTTCTAACTCCCAATCGGTAAACTCTCTACCCTGAGAGCAAGTTGTAGCGCAAAGTTGCACCGCATTAACCAAAGTGTCTCTAGTTGGTGCTACCAAAGCTCCATACTTCTTAGCGTAATCATCATTGTACCAATGTTGCCTGTTCACCACACCGTGTAAAGTCGTTCCTTGCAGGAATGGTATTTTATTAGCAATGGCATAAGCCAATCGATCATCCGGATTTGGCTTTTTTAAATTAGGATCCTCTTGTACCACATTATGACAATCAGTACAAACGAAATAGTTGGATTGAAACTTAGTTTTATTACCATCTGGACCGACCGTTCTGCCGCTTAAAACCAGCTCCCGGCCCATTCTAATCTTACTAGTATCTAGCTTATCGATATAATGTAATGGCTTAGTGTCTCCCAGCAAGACTAATGTAGCATCAACCCGATCTGATTTTGAAATTTCAATTTTATTGGAGTTCCACGTCATCGAAAATGAAACTAGCACGATGCCAAGACCAACTAAAATGATTACTGCAAACTTTTTCATCTTAATTATCCAATTTACCTTGGTCTATCCAACAAGAAATCACCTGTATTGTAGAATCTGACAATTTAGCTGCAAATTTCGGCATTGGAGAAAACCCTCCATCGTGATTTATTGCTGGCCAAAGTGCACTTATACTTCCTGTAATTTGTGCATGAGTTTCCCATACGTATCCTCCGCTTGAGGTTCCTGAATCATGACATCCACCAAACGCACAGCTTGTCTGAATAACTGGTAATACATCTGCAGAAAAAGAAGGCGTTAGCGTATCGCAAATTCCTGTTTCTACTATTTCAATTGGTATCGTTTTATCTGCTGTACAAGAAGACAACGTTAGCACAAAGGCTATTATCAGTAAACTTATTACTCCTCTATACTTTGCTGATTTTCTTAGTTTGAATAGTTCCATTAGTCGCGGTAATTTCAACAAGATAAAATCCTGATGGTAGGTTTGCGAGGCTTAATTTAACTTTTTCTTGATTTAATCCTCCTATTAATTTCCAAATTTTACCTGAAATGTCAAATATTTTGATTGAGCTAATGTTTTCGGAAAGATCAATTTGAATCTCATCAACCGTTGGATTTGGGTAAATTTTTAATGTCGCTAAACTCTGATCAGGAATCGAAGATGCAATCCCTTCCGTTACGGTAGTATTTCCTTTAAAAACTTGATCACCACTTCCAGAAGTACCGCCATTACCATCCGCGGCTAGAAAGCTTGAAGAGAAAGTTATGCTCCCAACTCCAGGGCCAGGCGCTGTCCATGGCACTATCCAACTGCCGACAGTTCCACCAAAATCAATTGAACTGCTGTTATGAGTTACATTTTTAGAAGGTAAAATTCCAACAATAGGTGTATTTGTAAATGTGCCTACTTTTGTACCAACGCTGTTTTCTGCAGACATCTCAAACCCATATCTTGTTCTACCATCGTCTCCGCTTACCGTAATATTGTAGGTTTCATTCGGCACATAACCGGTCCCTGGAATGTCTGTTGTGATAAGCCCCGCCATTGTTAATGCCGATCCACCATGACAAGTAGTACAAGTACTTCCAGAATCTCCAATAGAAGAACTTCGGCCGTCAGGAGCTCCACCCTTATTAGACATTAATATCGTCATAGAAATGACTGCGATTCCAGCAACGGCAGCAAATCCAAGAGGAGCTATTAAATTAATTTTCATTCTATTTGAATTATTTTAGGATTAATTATAATGGTGAAAATATCCAATCATCCAATTAACTGCAACATATAAGAAGCTCATAATTGTATTCTCAATTCTACTTTAAACCTGATTAATTGGTCAGTAAATTCCTTCTTCCCATCCTAATAATTAGACTAACTCGGTTATTTTTAGCGTATCTTTTGGACAATAAATAATTTACTTGAATATGAAAAACCTCTTTTTATACAGTTCCTTAGCACTCGCAACACTGATTTTCGCACCAACTAATTCGTTTTCTCAAGACGGTAAAAAATCTCAAGTTCTGGCAATTGCTGAATTGAAAAATGATGATTCTCAATCTGCAGAATTCAAGCAAAATTATGCGAAAGGTGCACGTTATTACAATCTGGCTATTGAACAATTGATGAGTGTGAAGCCTGAAGCAAATGAAGAAGAGACTAAAAAAATCCAGCCTAAAACACTGGAGTTGTTCAAATATGCATTACCATATTTTCAAACTTGTGAAAAATTAAAGCCAGGAAACGAACAAGTGAAAACTGGAATAGATGGTTGCAAATTTGCGTTAGAAATTCCTTCTAAAACAAAGTAAGTAGATCCTTATAACTTGAAGCCGATGACGCATACATCATCGATTTGTTCCAATTCCCCTTTCCAAATATCGAACTCTTGTTGAAGTGCAGCTTTTTGATCGTTGAGTGTTAGTTTGTTTAACGAAACCAATAATTTTTTCATGTTGGTCGTTTTCATCTTTTTGCCTTTGTCTCCACCAAATTGGTCAGGATATCCATCAGAACTAAAATAAAGTGTGTCGCCTTTTTCTAGGTTCAGTTGATGCGTATTAAAAGGCTTATTTATATCATACCTGCCAATCGGTTGTTTGTCTCCTTTTGTCTCTTCAACTTCATCACTCCCTTTTTTCACGATCCATGCTGCATTGTTGGCCCCAGCAAAAAAGATCTCATTTGTCTGCGTATTGAATTTACAAAGTGCGATATCCATCCCATCTCGTACTTCATCATCCCCTCTGGCAAACTGTTCTACTACCAATTCTCTTGTTCGATCTAGAATCTTCCC
>JBLIOB010000118.1:0-11796 GCA_047639575.1 Parvicellaceae bacterium | reverse complement strand
CTTGCACCCTCTAGATTAATCCCTATATTTATAAGGAAAGATGCCCATGCTGGGCACACACATTACCTACACTGCATTAAAACGTGGTTTAGCCAAAACGTCAGACTGTGCATTAACCTATTTGAAAATTATTATATTCAGGTACCTGTCAATGAAAATTTTCAAATACGCGATTCTCAGTGACCAAAATTTGGTTAATACACAGACTCACGTTGGCAATCATTTCTTATGCAAAAATTAAAACATTTTATATTATCGATCATAGGCAACCTATTAAGACGTGTCTATCGAAATCAAATTAAATATGGCGAACATAAAATTTGCACCAATTCAGATTTAGTCAGCAATGCAACCATAGCCCTCATATATTTTAATAAGTATGAAAAAGATGAAATCGAGTTGTGTTCAAAGTATATTAACTCAAAATCAGATGTTGTAGAGCTAGGGACAAGTATTGGCGTTGTAGCTTCTCATCTTCAACAAAACTATAACATAAATAAAATGATTTGCGTAGAAGCAAACCCGTACTTGCACGAGTTACTCAGACAAACATTCAGTATTAATAACTTTAAAGAAACTACTCTATTAGAGGTTGCTATTTCTAATAACAATAAGCCGGTCTACTTTTCTACGCGAAACAGCAATGAACTTGGGAAAATTGTTGAGCATTCCGAAATAAAGATAAAAGCCAAGTCACTTCAGCAAATAATAACAGAAAACCATATAACCAATTACTCACTAGTCTGTGATATCGAGGGAGCTGAATGTAGTTTTATTTTTGATGAAGACCTTATTGGTTGTCAACTTGCAATTATTGAGCTTCACCCCAACAAATGGGAAGAAAAACATTATTCAATTGTAGAATTAAGTGACCTAATTCAAGACAAAGGTTTTGAACTGTTAGAGCAAGTTAATAATACATTTGTATTTAAACGGTTTGCTAACAAAACCTAAAGTAAATAGCCTAAACTACCAAACCGTTTCTCCGTACTTTAGCCAAACGTTAGCCTTTACAGCCGCGAATGACTAAAATCACCTTAGAAACTATAATTGACGCTCCGGTTGAAAGGGTTTTTGATCTTGCGCGAAGTATCGACCTACATAAACTATCCACGAAAGGAACTAATGAAAAAGCGATTGCTGGAAAAACATCGGGCTTAATTGAATTGGGTGAAACAGTCACTTGGCGTGCAAAACATTTTGGAGTGTATCAGAATCTAACCGTTGAAATAATTGCATTTGAGAAACCAGTCTTATTTGCAGATATGATGATAAAAGGTGCATTTAGGCAAATGAAACATATTCATCGATTCGTTCCTGCAGGATCAGGGACGAAAATGATTGATGAATTTGAATTTGTGTCTCCACTCGGGATTCTTGGGAAATTGGCAAATTCGATTTTTCTCAAGAGATATATGAAGAAATTCCTTATCACCAGAAACAAAGAATTGAAATATGTGGCTGAAGGGAAGGATTGGATGAAATTGATAAATGAAACGAAAGGCTAGTCGAGTAGATGGCTCAGCCAGAACTAACTGACGGACTGCGCCTCTCACACCACAGGTCCTTCGTCAGGCTCAGGATAAACCAAGCGGGTCTCGTACTTGGCGGTTCGATAATCATCTCAACAACCGCTCTTTACACCGGTTGAAGCTATTTTCTACTTTCATAAAGGGCTATAACTCTACTGGAAAACTATCCGTAACGTAGAAATTACTCCCTATTCAATTTCGAAAAGACTATCGTTAAGTCCTTCCCAATTTTATGCAGGTACTATGACCTCTGCTGACTTCTCCACTTTGCCAACTCGTGACTAGCCCAACGCGGCAAGCTGGCCCGTTCGCTAAAATGGGAGAATATTTCCAAAAACACATTACACTAAACCATGAAAAGCGTCAATTAAAGTGGGGCGTTATCATTTAAGCACAATAGAAGGGTTTTTCTCGACAATAAAAAGAGCTGTCATTGGACAATACCACCAGATAAGCACAGTTCACTTACAAAGCTATATGGATGAAATAGCATTTAAAGCTAAATACAGCTTTGAAGATGGATTTAATGTGCTGATTAGCAACACCCTACACCCAAGGCGCCATTAAATAGGAAATCTCACCCGAAGGGACTTGCACCCTCTAGATGAATCCCTATATTTATAAGGAAAGATGCCCATGCTGGGCACACACAATATGTATAAGCAATAGCGGTTTGGGTGGAAACTCAGACCGTTTTTTGTTTCTATTTAGTATCTTGCTATATGAGAGGATTGTGAACATAAACCCGCTACTACTCATACATTAATCGTTGTGTTTAACTAAACGAACAATAACGAATGTGGATTGTTGCATGAATTATACCACTATGGCTTAAATCTATATTTCATGTTTGGATTATTTAAGAAGAAATCAGAAATCGAGAAACTTGAATACAAGTATAATCAACTATTGAAGGAAGCTTATACACTCTCTACCTCAAATAGAAGATTAAGCGATACCAGAACAGCAGAAGCAAATGATGTCCTAAAGCAAATTGAGCTTTTAAAGAAGAATCCTTAAGCATGCGGTTTTATCAATTTAAGCGCCAACAGCTCTTCGAAAATTCAGTGGATGAATTATGGAGTTTTATTTCCAATCCCCACAACCTAAAAGTAATTACACCCGATTACATGGGATTCAAAGTTACCTCAAAAGAGCTTCCTGATAAAATGTATGAGGGTATGATAATTTCTTACAAAGTCGCTCCTCTATTGGGGATAAAAACAACATGGGTAACGGAAATCACACATGTTAAAGACAAACACTATTTTGTAGATGAACAAAGAATAGGGCCTTATGCTATTTGGCATCATCAACATTTTCTTGAGGCTACACCAAAAGGAACCTTGATGAAAGATATAATCAGCTACAAGCCTCCCTTTGGGATACTAGGCAATGTAGGGAATGCCCTTATCATTAAACACAAACTGCAAGAAATATTCGATTACAGAGCCAAGGCCCTTAATGAGTTGTTTGAAGAAATACCTGCATAAAATGAATACGTTAACGCAATCAATATGAAAATACTGTTGACCGGGGCAACCGGATATATTGGTAAACGTTTACTTCCTGTTTTGGTGGAAGCTGGTCATGAGGTCATTTGTTGTGTTAGAGACCTCAGCAGGTTTGCGCCTCCGGAATCTTTAAAGCAAAAAATATCAATCATCAAATTGGACCTTTTAGATAAAGCCTCTTTAGGTAACATTCCAAAAGATATTGATGGAGCATATTATTTAGTCCACTCCATGTCTGCATCATCAGACTACAAATCCCTTGAGCAACAATCTGCTGTTAATTTCAGGAATGCACTAGCAGCAACTAAGGTAAAGCATGTAGTATACTTAAGTGGCATAGTAAATGAAACCAATCTTTCCGAACATTTATCATCACGTAAAAATGTAGAAGACGAACTGAAGAACGGACAATACAGCTTTACTGCCTTACGGGCAGGGATTATAATTGGTTCGGGGAGCGCTTCCTTTGAAATAATACGAGATCTAGTAGAGAAATTACCGTTAATGATTACCCCGAAATGGCTCAATACAAGATGCCAGCCCATTGGGATTTCGGATGTCATTTCCTTTTTGTCCAAATCCATATTTAATCCCAAAACCTACAATAACAACTTTGATATCGGGGGGCCGGATATTCTGACTTATAAAGAAATGCTTTTGGGGTTTGCTCGAGCACGTAATTTGAAACGAAAGATATATATCGTGCCGGTAATGACCCCCAAAATATCTTCTTACTGGTTGTACTTTGTAACCTCTACCTCCTATAAACTAGCTGTATCTCTAGTGCATAGCATGAAAATTGAGGTTGTTTGTCGGAATACTGAACTCAATGAAATTGTAGGAATTGAACCCAAAGGCTATGTAACAGCTCTTGATGAAGCCTTTAACAAAATAGAAAGCAACGAAATTGTTTCCAGTTGGAAAGACGCTTATGCTAGTAGTGGCATGGACATGAATATTTCCGATTTTATCAAAGTTCCCTCTTTTGGCTGTTATAAAGATGAGCGGAAAAGAGACTATCAAAACAAAGAAAAGAGCATTCAACGCATTTGGAGCATTGGAGGTGAAACGGGATGGTACTATGGGAACTGGCTATGGAAAGTGAGAGGTTTTCTGGATAAACTATTTGGTGGTGTAGGTCTGCGCAGAGGGCGAACAACAAAAGACATGTTACAAGCTGGGGATGCACTCGATTTTTGGAGGGTGCTCTATGCCAATAAAGAGGAAGGAAGGCTCCTGCTCTTTGCAGAGATGAAACTCCCTGGGGAAGCTTGGCTTGAATTTAAATTAGAATCAGGAAAAGTTGTTCAAACAGCCACTTTTAGGCCGTTGGGTTTAGTTGGACGAATCTATTGGTATTCGGTACTCCCTTTTCATGGGTTTATTTTTAGAGGAATGTTAAAGAAACTAACTGCTTAAGATGATCAAAAAAATTCTTCTCTTTTTAGTGCTCAACTTTTCAGCACTAGGTATTGGTGGTTTATTTACCGGAAAAGGTGTGCCTTCGGATTGGTATCAAAACCTAAATCAAGCACCTTGGACTCCGCCTGGCTGGATGTTTGGTGCGGCATGGACGCTGATCATGATTTGTTTTGCCGTTTATATGGCCTATTTACTTTCGGCAAAGACGAATCGTAAAAAAGTCATTTTTCTTTTTGCGATTCAGTGGGTGTTAAATGTAGCTTGGAATCCATTATTCTTCCATTACCAAGCTGTATTGGCGGGATTAATCACCATTTCGTTGCTGACAATCTTGGTGGCCTATTTCCTTTTCAACCATAAAAAGGAACTCAAAACAAAGTCATGGTTGATAGCGCCTTATTTCATCTGGCTGCTGATTGCCACATCGCTTAACGCTTATATTCTACTTTATAATTAGCCCATGGATAGTATTTCTATTTTTTGGTTTAGACGCGACTTAAGATTGAAGGACAATACCGCTTTAAACCAAGCTCTTTCAAACTGCGAAAAGGTCCTTCCCCTCTTTATTTTTGATGAAGAAATTCTAAGCGAACTGCAACCTGATGATGCTCGCTTCACGTTTATCTATGATAGTTTACTTATCATCGACCAAAAGCTTAAAAAAAATAATTCTTCGATACTCTGCCTAAAGGGAAACCCCATTGAAGTCTGGAAAGAGCTTCTTCAATCGTACGTAATTAAAAGTGTATATGTGAATAAAGATTACGAGCCATACGCAAGAAGTCGAGATGAGAAAATTGAAAAACTTTTGTTGTCTAATGGTGTCGAATTCCTACCTTTTAAAGACCAAGTGATACACGAAGAAAATGAGGTGTTAAAAAAAGATGGTACACCCTACACTGTATTCACACCCTATAAAAACAAATGGTTAGAAAATTATATTCCAAAGAGTCCAGCAGATTCTCTTGAGTATAAAAATTTTTTTCAAAAGGTAATTCCGTTTCCAAGTTTGCAAGAATTAGGTTTCAAAAGATCATCAATAAAAGTGCGAGACTATGATCTATCTCAAATCCCTGCATATACTGAAATACGAGACTTTCCAGCTATAGATTCTACAAGTTATCTAAGCCCACATTTACGTTTTGGAACGGTCAGTATACGAACTGTAATATCAATGCTTAGATCGAGTGACCAAGTGTTTATGAGCGAGTTAATTTGGCGGGAGTTTTTTATGCAGATACTTTTTCATTTCCCCCAGGTAGTTTCACAAAATTTTAAATCTAAATACGATGGCATAAAGTGGTTGAATAATGAAGAAGATTTTAAAAAATGGTGTGATGGTAAAACGGGTTATCCAATGGTGGATGCTGGAATGCGCCAACTGAACAAAACCGGATACATGCATAACCGGATTAGAATGATCACAGCTGGTTTCTTGTGTAAACATCTTCTCATAGATTGGAGGTGGGGAGAGGCATATTTTGCAGAAAAATTGCTCGATTATGAATTATCATCAAATAACGGAAATTGGCAGTGGGCAGCAGGAACAGGTTGTGATGCTGCTCCTTATTTTAGGATCTTTAACCCTATCGAACAATTGAATAAATTTGACAAAAATGAGATCTACGTTAAAAAGTGGATTCAGGAATTAGGAACAAACGCTTATTGCAATCCTATAGTCGAACATAAGCATGCCAGAAATAGAGCATTGAAAACATATAAAATGGGTATAGATAACTAAGCACAGCCGAGTAAGCAAGGGGAATTTCACCCCTAACTTCTCACAGAACCGTACGTAAACCTCTCAATTCATACGGCTCTTATTATGCAGTCGGCCTTAGGTTAACTGATATCCTAACGCTCAATGATAAAACATAGTTGGATAATGCTTAGTAATGTTTCTTAACCATTTAACGGCTACAACTCTGCTTCCTTTGAAGCGTTTATACTTGTTCAAAATCCATTTTATGATGCGATGATGGAGGTAATAAAAGACCGGTTTTAATGAGTTTCGTTTTACTTTCCCATAGTAATTTACCCAACCCCGTATTTTGGGATTGAGCTCTATTGCTAAATCTTGTAAATTACTTCTGGTTTTTCTATGTAAGGTTTAAATCCCGTATATCTTTTAGAATTCGCTTCTTAGATTTTCGGCTCATCTTACAGTCGTATTGTAAAAAAAATCCTCCCTTTCTTAATTTGGTCATTATCGGACGGAAACTGAAACCAAGGAAATCAAATTGTACTGGTAATCCTCGGAGGTTTCTTCCTGATTTCTTACAATACACAATTTTCGTCTTTTGCGGATGAACTTGTAGTCAACATTGCGCTAAACGATCAGTCACAACGGAATTAAATCAGCTCGAAAAAGAAGGAATAATCATTTACAACAGAAAGCGCATTCTAGTGAAGGATTATAACGCATTAGCTTAGATTTTAATTAAACCCCGATGCGGCATCACCATTCTATTCCGCTTGTGGTACTTTTTTGGGTATCACTATTCTCAATAGTATACTTAAGAAAAGTAATAGCCAAGGAACTCCATGGAGGGTAAGATCTCCCCAATCTTCTAACCCCATTCCATTCGCTCCACCAGCTACCCATTTCAATTTCCCCCAAATATGCGGTGGATTGAAAGGCGCCAACCCAAGTGTCAGTGAAGCCACTAAAAACAAAATCGTGTTTTTCCGAATAAATTTCATGAAACGATGTTAAGCGGATTAGAGTTGAACCACTTTACCAATTTGAATATCCGCCTTCGAGCTCTAATACATGTGCAAAGCCTAGCTTCCCCATTTTCTTTAAAGCCGCTGCACTTCTACCTCCACCATGACAATAAATCATCGTAGGTTTAGTAAGATCCAGCTTTGAAATTTCAATCTCAAAATTACTGTCTTTAAAATCAATATTTACGGCATTGCCCATATGCGCTCCAGAAAATTCAGCAGGAGTCCTCACATCTACTAATTGAATATCACTTAATTCAGCTAATTTGATTTTAAACTCCTCTTTAGAAACTCTCTTTAAAACGGATTCATTTGTTTCGTTCGTTTCTGTAACTGCACCCGGAATACTCGGCTTTACAACATTTTCCTGACCACAAGCTGCAATCGCAATGATAATCGCGATTGATGACACCAATAGATATTTCATATTTAAAATTATATTAAAGTTATTTGATTAAACCACATCCCCTTCCCAGCGTATCATTCCGCCAAGCAGGTTATAAGTTTTAGTAAACCCAGATGAATCCATAATGAGACAGGCTTGTTCACTTCTTCCTCCACTTCTACAATAGACAAAGTATGATTTTGATTGATCCAATTTATTAATTCCATTTATAAACTCAGCCCCGTCAAGTAAATTAAGTTTCTCAGCGTTTGGAATAATTCCCTCCCCCTGTTCCATTGACGTCCGTACATCAAGTATAACTGCATCAGCGGTTTCCTCAATTTTAGTTCGCCAGTCTATTTGGCTTAAATTTTTCATCTTAACTATTTAATTTTTGCCAAGGACCCACGTTTTAGGCGAAAATCCCATTTCTTTAATTTAAAGAGCAAATTTGCACCAAACAAGAATGTCTCACAGCAACTTTGGTTACACAACCAAATTTTATAAGCTAATTAGTGGTCCTTACTTTGATGAGCAATTTTTTCACGAATAAGTTCATCTGTAATACCAGATTCTACAAAATCCACAGCCCTCGCTGTATTAGTGTATAGGTTCTCTTTACCTAGAATTTTTATAATATCACTTTTAAAAATTATATCTCTGGTTGGTCCAATTGCTCCAGCAATAATAAAAAGGATGTGCTTTTCTTGCATTTCCTTTATTAATTGGATTAGTCCAAGTGCCGCAGTAGAATCAATGTAGCTAATTGATTCAGCATTTAATATAAAAGCCTTTACGTTTTCTCTATCCTTAATTCTGGTTAAGACTTCCGATTTAAAGAATGCAGTGTTCCCAAAATACAATTGAGCATCAAATCTCAGGATGATAACTCCTTCATGTAATTCAACATCTTTTTCAAAACGTTTTATATTTCTAAAGTAATTCGTGTTTCTTATTCTGGCGATTTCCGCAACATGAGGCTTAGCCGTTCTATACACAAGTAATAACAAGGAAAAAATAACTCCCAGTAAAATCCCTTCAGTGATGCCAACGGATAGCGTTATTCCAAACGTAAATATCAACAAAAGGAATTCATCCTTTCTTGATTTCCAAAGCTTTACGGGATACTTAAAATCAATCAAACCGAAAACGGCTACCATAATTATAGAGGCCAGAAGCGCCTTTGGGAGGTAGTAAAAAAGAGGAGTTAAAAAAAGTAAAGTCAACCCTACGACAATAGCGCTTATTATAGCAGCCATTCCCGTTTTTGCACCTGCTTGATCATTGACAGCTGTTCTTGAGAATCCTCCAGTTGTAGGATATGATTGAAACAATGATCCAATAATATTAGCCGAACCTAATGCAATCAATTCCTGATTTGGATCAATTTCATAATCACCATGCTTTTCTTCAATTGCTTTGGCTACTGATATAGCTTCCATAAAGGCAATTAACGCAAGCGTTAGTGCTATAGGCAACAAATCTAGTGCTTGATCAGGAGTTACTTGTGGTATCGCAACCTTAGGTAGACCTCCTGGTACATTTTCTACAATCTGGACTCCGTAATTATGCAGACCTGAAGCATACATAAATATTATACCTCCCACAACCACTACTAATGCAGCTGGAATTTTCTTTAGCCACTTTTTAAGTACTACTATAAGCAGAATTCCTGCAAGCCCCAAACTAATGGTATATGGATTAATTTGGTCAATTACTTGGTAAGTATTGACTATTAAGTCCTGTACCTGATTACTTCTAGTGATATCTGCACCCAGCAAATGTTTTAATTGACTTAATCCAATTATAATTGCTGCGGCAGAAGTGAATCCGCTAATCACTGGTTTTGATAAAAAATTGACCAGAAAGCCCATTCGGCAAATACCAAGCAACAACTGAATCCCACCAATAAACAAAGCCAGAAAGACTGCCATGGCGATGTACTCGTCAATTCCAGTTAATGACAATGCTCCTAAACCAGAAGCAACAAGAAGAGAATCCATCGCTACCGGACCAACTGCCAACTGTCTTGATGTGCCCAAAATGGCATACACTACTTGCGGCATTAAAGCAGCATATAATCCGAAAACAGGAGGAAGCCCCGCAATCATAGCGTAAGCCATTCCCTGTGGGATTAGCATAATTCCAACTGTTAATCCTGCGGGCAAATCAGATCTAAACTTTTTGAAGTTATACCCTGGTAACCATTGAAGTATTGGAAGAAATCTTTTCATTCTTTCGCTATGAATCCTGCTAGATCTATTTGTATCCAGCATAAAAATACGTTAATGATTTAATTTTAAGAAAGATCTCTCATTTACGAATGAGTAAAATCGAAATATCAAAAAGACATAGAAGCTTATTTCCTTTTCAGTTTTAACTTATCTGGCTTGTATCTCATAAACATATTGGCCCAGATTAATTTCGATGTGGGATACATCAATGGGGTAAGAATAATTATACCCGTAATAACTATTCCTAAATATAAGGTGGCATCTGCCTTTGGGAAAATCAAAACTGAAGCCGTCCATAATACAACTATCACAAATATCCCAAGGCCATATGCAACATAGTAAGAACCTTGGTAAAAGCCTGTTTCTTTCGCATATTTCAAATCACAAACTTCACAACGATCTTTTACTTTTGCTTGATACCTTTTTCCTTCAAAAAAATCACCCTCTTGACATTCCGGGCATTTTGCATTTACGATGCTATAAGCTTTGCTACCTTTTTTCAAATATTTTGTTTTCGTTTTTTAAAACTATTTAAACTTGGCATGTTTCATGCCCTTAATTAGAGCATATATGTAAAGCACTTAATATTAAATAATGTTCGCCATAAAATGATTAATTTAACTTCAGAAATGATTTAAAGCTTGCTAAATCAATTTTGAATTCGCCAAGTAGAATATGAAACTGTTAATCCTAATACTATTGTTAGTATCCACTTCCGCATTGCTTGCGCAAAACCTCGATGGATTTGAAAATATGTGCAAAGGGTACATTTCTGGCTCAATTCCTTTAGCCTCCCCAAACCAACTAAGCTTTGAATTAGATAGAACCGCAAACGTTGTAATTCTAGATGCTAGAGAAGAAAAAGAATATCAAGTAAGCCATATCCCAAGCGCCATTAATGTTGGCTTTGATAATTTTAATATTTCTTCCGTAAAATCGATCTCTAAAGATGCTAAAATCTATATCTACTGTTCAATTGGATACCGAAGTGAAAATATTGGTGAAAAATTAAAGAAAGCTGGATATGAGAATGTTTTCAACCTTAATGGTGGTCTTTTCAGTTGGGCAAATCACGGGTTTTCATTGGTGGACAAAAAGGGCAATCCTACTACTAAAGTCCACGGCTTCGATAAACAATGGAGTAAATGGCTAAATCCAGATAAATGCAAATCGGTTCTTGAGTAAGATTTGATTTGAGGTAGAACTTCCGTTCACGCTAACGTGTAATTTTCTTATCTTTTGTCTTGCTATTGATGCCATAAAATAAACGCAACCTAATTTACATAACCAATTCATGAACCATTTTATTCGGTTTACTACTCTACTCATTATACTAATTTCAGTAAATCTAGGGTCATATGGACAAGTAAATTCTGCAATACCTGTTCATTTCTTAGCATCGACTTTTGAATTAATAGATTCACCGATAAATTATAATAAAGCTTATTCGGTAGCTACTGATCTAAATTTCAAATACCTGGAAATAGAAGAAAATGAATTAGTAAAAACTCAAGAT
The DNA here is from genome assembly GCA_047639575.1 of Parvicellaceae bacterium. GTDB lineage: Bacteria > Bacteroidota > Bacteroidia > Flavobacteriales_D > Parvicellaceae > JBLIOB01. Next base: position 466 of record JBLIOB010000118.1, on the reverse strand, counting down.
CTTCTTGCGGAAAGTGAAAATAATTTGCGAGAGTTAAGAGCTAAGCTAGTTTGGAGCTTTATACTTATCTCTATTATTTCGATCATTTTCTTAATCTACTTAGTCACTTTCAAAGTTCGGACAGGAAAGAAATTAAAGAAACTGTCTATGGTGGTAAGTAAAACCAATAACGCCATATTAATCTCAGATTCGACTGGAAAAATTGAATGGGTGAACGAAGGCTTCACTAAGTTATTTGGATATAATTTGCAGCAACTTATTGAAGAGCAAGGCAAAACTTTGCCCGATTTTAGTAATGATTCACGAATTAAACAACGAATTAAAGAGGCTGTTGAAACCGGAGAACCAGTGATTTACTCAGTTAAAAACGATCATAGAAACGGACGATCATTCTGGTCGCAAACCACCTTAAACCCGATTAAAAACGACAAAGGATCAGTTACTAAATTAGTTGTTTATGATACTG
>JBLIOB010000117.1:0-11826 GCA_047639575.1 Parvicellaceae bacterium | reverse complement strand
ATCAGCACTTATAAACGTGCTAAAGGGTGGGTTTTACCATAACAATTCATTTGCTAATTCCTTACGTTTACTAACTTTATAATTAACGTTCAAAGCTTTAAGAAAATGAAAACATCCCTTACCTACTTGATTCTCTTTATTACAACAAATACACTTTTTGCCCAAAGTGCTTCTTTGCCGTATTACACAGGGTTTGATTCGCCAACGGAACAAGCCGGATGGCAACAATTCCGAAAAGGAACGATAAGCGCCTTTGACTGGGTTGACAATGGAGATATTTTCCATGATTATAATGTTGGAGGAAGTGCTACGGATACGGTTATCGATTGGTACGTATCTCCACCATTGAACCTAACGTCAGCATCGGTAATGACAATGAAAATGTACGCTGGAGGTTTCAGCGCACCAACTCCGGATAATTGTGAAGTATGGTTTGGCACGGATGATCCTGACCCAGCAATCGGAAGCTTTGTTTTGCTTGGTAATCTATCAGTTATTCTGCCTCTGTATCAATGGCTGGATACATTAATCAATATCCCGTTCATGTCGGATAGTGGTTATGTGGCATTCAAATACACGACAATTGGTGCAGAGTGGATGATTTACTCTTTCGACTCCATTACAATTAGCGCTGATGTAGGAATTAACCAAATCGATAATTTAAACTATTCAACTGGCTCTATTGCTCCTAATCCAGTCATCTCAAGTTCTACAGTTTACTTCGATTCAGAAATTCGAAACGGGCACTTGGACGTCTACAATATTTACGGCCAAAAAGTAAGGTCTATACCGAATATAAATGGACATGAATTCGAAATACATCGAAACGATTTACCGATTGGTACTTATGTACTCAACTTAACCCAAGGCAATAAATTAATTTCAAGTGAGAAGTTTATAATCTCGGATCGGAATTGAAGGATATAAGCATCATGAAAAAGCTGTTTGATATTATTCCTTGGTTTGTTATCCTCTTCAACTTACCATGCCTGTATTATAGCGCCATTATTGCAGTAACTACCGGAGGCACTTGGGGATATGGATGGTTCGTGTTTCCAATTTTGTTTGGGTCCAGCTTATTTATTATTCCTGCATTAATTCGAATCAAAAGGAAAGGAAAAAAAGGAGTTTTAAACGTATTAAATGCAATCGGGCTTCTACTTGTATTAATCATCTTAAGCAGGTCGATTATAGGTTATTTGTAATGAGTCAAACCATTCGATCTATCATAAATTTCACTCTTATTAGAAAATCCATTTCATCTTGGTCTATGATCACTACATTTGCCCATTATTAAATATCCTGACAAAAAAGTAGCACCATGATTAAACATTCAGTTAAAGACAGCTTACTCTCAATATCGATTGCTAAAAAGGATTTCACCTATAGAATTCCTGTTAAAAAATTAGGCAATGTTACCGATTGGAAAATAGGAGAAAAAGACGCTGAAGGTATCCTTATCAAGGGTGTTTCAACTTGGATGCTTCAGCTATTCACAAATAAAATTACAGACGACAAGTACATCAAGCAGTTTAAGGGCCTTGTGGAAGAACACTGCCCGAAGAGTAAAATCAAGTGGGAAGAAACGTTGATGGCTGTGAATATTCAAAATGAATATAACTGGCTAAATACTGCTAAGAAAAAACTAACGGAGAAGAAGATGATCTCCAACTTGAAAAAGAAGTACAAGCTGGATTGAGTTTGGAATAGTTAGTCTAATACTGAAAATTCTGAATTATTACTCTTGTATTCTGGAACAATAGTTTTCATTTTAGCAACAATCTTGGCGTTGTCCTGAGAGTTGAAATCACCGATTAACTGCTCAATTTCAGGAGTCACTTCATTAAAATCATATTCCTGTACTTTCCCTATCATGATCTGTGCATGATGAGTTGGTAAAGACCCTTCTTCGGAAGTAAGTAATTCTTCGTAAAGCTTTTCACCTGGTCTTAAACCAGTGATTTTTATCGAAATGTCTTCGTCTAATTTCAAGCCGCTGAGACTAATCATTTTCTTAGCTAAGTCAATAATTTTAACAGATTCACCCATATCGAAAACGAAGATCTCTCCACCCTCTCCCATGCTTCCAGCTTCCAGCACCAATTGGCAAGCTTCGGGAATAGTCATAAAGAAACGGGTTACTTCTGCGTGGGTAACTGTTAATGGCCCGCCTGCTTCAATTTGACGTCTGAATAAGGGGATTACTGATCCACTACTCCCTAATACATTTCCAAATCTAGTTGTGACAAACTGGACGTTACTTTTCTTATTTAGAGCTTGACAAAAGATCTCGGCTATTCGCTTAGATGCTCCCATTACGTTTGTTGGATTCACAGCTTTGTCCGTAGAGATCATCACAAACTTCTTGACCGCAAACTGATCCGCTAATTCAGCAAGAATCTTTGTTCCTAAAACATTGGTTAAAATTGCTTCCGATGGATTGTCTTCCATTAAAGGAACGTGCTTATATGCTGCAGCATGATACACAATATCTGGACGATAACTTTCGAACACATTAGTCATCCTAGTTTTATTAGAGACATCTCCTATTACCACTTTCAAACACTTGGAATTTGATCGAGATTTCAGTTCATTGTGAACGTCATATAAAGGCGATTCTGCCTGATCTAGAATAACTACTTCCTTGGGTGAAAAACGAAGAACCTGTCTCACAACCTCAGAACCAATGGAACCTGCAGCGCCCGTTATTAGTACTTTCTGACCGTCCAAATCTGAAGAAATTTTAGTCTTGGATAATTTAATTTCCTTCCTGCCTAACAAGTCTTCTATTCTAATCTTCCTAATTTGACCTGCATTTAACTCACCATTGATCCAGCTTTCTACAGGTGGCACAGATAACGTCTCTACTCCTTGATCAATACAAATATCTATGACTTGATTCTTATGCTCAACGTCAGGCTTTAAAATTCCGATAATCACACTAGAGATATCATTCTTAGCTAACAATTTTTCAAGATTCGCAGTGGATTCTATTGGAATTCCTTCTAGTCTTTTACCAACTTTTTTAGGATCGTCATCAATGTAAGCGAATACGGATTTACGCTTTCCTTGGTCCCTATCCAATGTCCGCTTTAATATAATTCCAAGTTCTCCCGAACCATAAATAATAACGCTTTCTTTTTCAGATCTTTTCTTTCTAGACTCTAGATACAGTAGCTTAACCACGAACCTACTGGTAATGATCAAGAACAACGTGATCAGAAAATCCATGATGATAATTGGTCTTGGTAACAAGTAGAGGTCATCAAAGAAATAATAACGTATTGGAGAAACTAACGCAATCATAACCGATCCAGCAAACACAGTGATAAATAATCGCTTTGCGTCTTCCGTACTAGTGAACCTAACAATGCCTTGATAAGTTTTACCAATAAAAAAGGAAGCTGCTCTAATGGCTAAGAAAACTGGTAAAGTCCATTTTAACTGATCCCATTGATCAGCGAAATAACGAGTAGGCGTATCTAAAAAATCAAAACGCAATACGTAGGCCAAACCTAATGACACCAAACAAATCCCCATGTCTATGAGAAAGATGAGCCACCGTGGCGAATTACGTTCTGGAAGTGTGATCATTCAATGTCGATTCCGCCAAAGATAGTAAAAAGGTGTCCTGCGAATAGGAGTTCAGCAACAGCTAATTATATTTGTAGCACATTAACCAACTATGAAAACATCACTTGTAACTGGAGGAGCAGGATTTATTGGGGCGCATGTCACTAATGAGCTGATTTCGATGGGCCATAAAGTTGTCGTTTTAGACGATCTAAGTGGCGGGTTTGAAGACCATGTCAATGAAAATGCTGAATTTATTAATGGCAGCATTAACGATTATGACTTGGTTCTTGAATTATTTGAAAAGCATCAATTCAATTACGTCTATCATTTGGCCGCATACGCTGCTGAAGGATTAAGCCACTTTATTAGAAGATTTAATTATCAAAACAACTTGATTGGAAGTATTAATCTGATCAATGCTTCTATCAAATTCAAGGTTGAATGTTTCGTTTTCACTTCTTCTATTGCTTGTTACGGTGCTCTTGAACCCCCTATGAGGGAGACTGACTATCCACATCCCGAAGATCCTTATGGTGTTGCAAAGTTTGCTGTTGAGATGGATTTAAAAACGGCACATGAGATGTTTGGATTGAACTCAGTAATTTTTAGACCGCATAATGTATATGGAGAATACCAGAATCTAGGTGATCGATATCGTAATGTAGTTGGGATCTTCATGAATCAATTGATGTTAGGTAAGGAATTGACCATTTTCGGTGATGGTGGTCAGACCAGAGCTTTCAGCTATATAGGAGATGTTGCGCCTCAGATTGCTTCATGTGTAAACAACTCAGCTGCAATCAATGAAATTTTTAACATTGGCGCAGATCAAGAATACTCGGTAAAAGAATTAGCTGAAACCACGCAAAAGGTGATGGGTCTATCTGGGAAATTAAAATTCTTAGCAGCAAGAAATGAAGTGGTTCACGCATATGCGGATCATTCAAAAGCAAAACGTGTATTTGGCCAAGATCGTTTTACATCTTTAGAAGAAGGCTTACAAAAAATGGCTGATTGGGCAAGAACAGCTGGATCTAGAGCAAGCGATAAATTTGAGAACATTGAGATTATGGAGAAACTCCCTCCAAGCTGGAAAGAAGATTAAACATGCTACCCTACTCCTCCTCACCCATAAATAAAATTGATTTCAATAGAAAGAAGATTGCTTCTTTCGTATCTGACCTGGATAAAAATCTAGATAAAGAAACAGTTGAATCTTTTGGAGAAGAATGGGAGAAATTTGGAAAATTCTCGGCAAAAGAAATTAAGAATGCCGGAGATCAATATTTTGATATTGTAACAGAAGAAATCTGCAACTCAGAAACCATAGCGCTAGATATGGGATGTGGCACTGGCCGATGGTCTGCATATCTTGCTCCACGTGTTAAATTCATCGAAGCTATCGACCCAAGTAAAGCTGTTTTTTCGGCAGAATTATTAACGCAAGAACAAGAAAACGTGCGAATTACTCAGGCTGGCGTTGACTCTATTCCTTTTGCGGATGAAAGTTTTGATTTTGCCATGGGCATTGGGGTTTACCATCACATTCCTGATACTAAAAAAGCTATTTTAGATACGCTTTTAAAAGTGAAAAAAGGTGGATATTTCTTAACCTACCTTTATTATAATTTGGATGGAAGAGGCGGCTTTTACCAATTTCTTTTTGCCATTGTAAACGGAATCAGAAAATTAGTTTCCTCCATGCCGAAAGGATTAAAAAAATTCACTTGTGACTTAATTGCCATCTTTATATATATGCCATTGGTGTTGTGGTCCAGATTCTTCAAGATGCTTTCACCCAATGGAAGTTTTTGGAAAAAAATACCGTTGTCTTATTATTCCGATAAAAGTTGGAACATCATTAGGAATGATGCGTTAGATAGATTTGGAACTCCATTAGAACAGCGTTTTAGTAAAGATCAAATTATTGAAATGTTGACATCTTGTGGTCTTGAGAACATTGTAGTATCAACAGGAATGCCCTATTGGCACGCTGTTGGAAGAAAACCAAAAGCATGAAAAAAGTCCTCTTCATAGCGCTTCACCGTACAGAGCGTTCGCCTGGTCAACGATTTAGATTCGAGCAGTATTTGGAATTCTTGGAAGCGAACGGGTTTGATTGTGAGCTTTCTTACCTCATCACAACAGAAGACGATAAAGTTTTCTACAGTCAAGGAAACTACTGGAAGAAAGCTCGTTTAATGATGAAATACATCAAGCAACGAAAAAGAGATGCAGCGCGTGCAAAATATTTCGATATCATCTTTATTTTTAGAGATGCGCTTCCGACAGGATCTATCAAATACGAAAAGAAGTTTAAGGCATCTGGAGCTAAACTGATTTACGATTTTGATGATGCTATTTTCATCCTCAACATGTCTGACGGCAATAAAGCATTGAGCTTTTTAAAGAAGCCGCAAAAAACTGGAGATATTATAGCCCTTTGCGATCTAGTAATTGCTGGTAACCAGTACTTAGCTGATTACGCTTCTAAAACCAATAGCAACGTCAAAATCATTCCCACCACGATTGACACCAATGAGTATCAGCGTGAACCCAATAAAAACACTAAAATTTGCATCGGTTGGAGTGGCAGTGTTACTACCATTCAACACTTTAGATTCGCAATTCCTTTCCTTTTGAAAATTCAAGAGAAGTACGGAGATAGCGTTTATTTTAAGGTGATTGGTGATGGATCTTACCAGAATGCAGAATTAAACATTCAAGGAATTCCCTGGAGCCGAGCAGATGAGGTAAAAGAACTTTCTGAATTTGACATAGGGATTATGCCTTTGCCAGATGATGAATGGGCCAATGGTAAATGTGGGCTGAAAGGTTTGCAATATATGGCCTTGAATATCCCGACCTTAATGTCGCCAGTAGGTGTTAATTCAGATATCATCGAAGATGGTGAGAACGGGTTCTTAGCAAATCAAGTTGACGAGTGGGTCGACAAATTATCTCGCTTAATTGAGCAGGAAGAACTTCGATTAAAAATCGGGAACGCAGCTAGAAAAACAGTCGTAGACGAATACTCAATCATTGCCAATCAAGATTTGTATCTGCAATATTTCAATGAAGTGTTGGATTGATAAATAACTATCTCTTCTTTTTAATGCTTAAGTTTCAATTGGCTGTATCTATAGCTCTTTAAGCAATGAGAATCAATATGATTTTACAGGTGTTTATGGCAATGTTAAAAGAAGCTGCGACATGCCTAAGGATTGTGATAGGTTCACTTAATCTCAATTATTGTCCTAGTTCTGGTCCATTATTGCATTCCACTATCCAATAATTTAAGAGTGGTTTTGTTCCTAAAAATGAAATGAAAGCCGCAGAAAATAATAAGTTTGTAATCGTGATTTATTCACATTAAAGAATTTTATATTTCTTTGGTTTATTAAAGACAAAATTTAGGAAGATGAAGAATACTGCATTAACACATAAACATGAGGCACTAGGTGCTAAAATGGTTGAATTTGCTGGCTACAGCATGCCTGTGCAATACACTGGTGTAAACGATGAACATGAAGCCGTAAGAAATGGTGTTGGTGTATTTGATGTTTCTCATATGGGTGAGTTTATGTTAAAAGGCAAAGGAGCTTTAGATCTGATTCAGAAAATTTCTTCAAATGACGCATCTGTATTATTTGATGGTAAAGCGCAATATGCTTGTATTCCAAACGAGACTGGAGGAATTGTGGATGACTTCTTGACTTATAGAGTTTCAGAAGAAGAGTATTTGTTAGTTGTTAATGCTTCTAACATCGCTAAAGATTGGGATTGGATTTCAAAAAACAACACGTTCGATTGTGAAATGGAAAACATATCCGATGACACTTCATTACTAGCGGTTCAAGGGCCTAAAGCCGCTGCGGCAATCCAGGCACTAACTGATATGGATTTATCCAGCATGCCCTATTACACTTTCCTAATAGGGACATTCGCTGGCGTTGAAAATGTTATTGTTTCAACTACTGGATACACAGGATCTGGAGGTTTTGAAATCTATTTTAACAATGCTGATGCTGAACAAATTTGGGATGCTATTTTTGAAGCCGGTGCCGGATCTGGCATCAGACCAATTGGATTAGCGGCAAGAGATACCTTAAGACTTGAAATGGGATTCTGTTTATACGGAAATGACATTGATGATACTACATCTCCCTTAGAAGCTGGACTTGGTTGGGTAACTAAATTCACAAAAGACTTTACTAATTCTACTGCTCTTTTAAAGCAAAAGGAAGAGGGAATTACGAACAAACTATGTGCTTTCGAATTATTAGATAGAGGAATTCCAAGACATGGTTATTCTATCGTGGATGAAGACGGTAATGAAATTGGAAAAGTTACTTCAGGAACAATGGGTCCATCTGTTAAGAAAGCAATTGGAATGGGATACGTTCCCAAAGAAATGGCGAAAGCTGGGACCAAATTATTAATTCAAATTCGGAACAAACAGCTCAGAGCAGTTGTTGTTAAATTACCTTTTTATAAAGCTAATTAGAGTATGGAAAATCGGCCTAAAGTAGAAGTCTGCTTTACACCTAATTTATATCCCCTCCATTTTGATGGTGCGGATATTGTAGTAGTGATTGATGTATTAAGGGCAACCAGTGCGATGGCGGCTGGTATTGCAAATGGGGTGAAAGAGATCATTCCAGTTGCCACCATTGAAGAAGCAATCGAGTACAGACAAAAGGGATATATCGTTGCAGCTGAGCGAAAGGGACAAGTAGTTGAAGGTTTCGATTTAGGAAATTCACCGTTTAGTTGGATGGATCCTAAATTGAAAGGTAAATCTGTCGTTATTACTACGACAAACGGCACTCAAGCAATCCACACAGCTCGAAGAGCGAACCACATGGTAATTGCGTCATTAGTGAATTTAGAAGCAGTAATAAATTATCTCCACAAAAAAAGGTTAAACGTAATGTTGCTTGGTTCTGGATGGCAAAATAAGTTTTGTTTGGAAGACAGTATTTGTGCTGGCGCAATTGCTGAAGGTCTATTAGCCACAGGTGATTTCAGATCCGAAGAAGATTCTACTATCGCATCCAAATATTTGTATCTAAGTGCGAAAGATAATTATCTAGCCTATTTAAAAGCGTCTTCTCACAGAAGAAGGTTACAAGATTTAAACCTAAATGAGGATATTAAATATTGCTTAACACCTAATCAACTAGATGTTGTACCTATTTATAAAAATGGGAAAATCACGTCAGGAGAATAAGTATCAATTTCTTTCTTCTTAATTCACATCCCTTCATCTAATCGTACAAATTAGTGGACTAATTTTTGTATTTTCAATGTGTGAAAAGAATCTTAGGCTTAGGCCTCCTCTCCATATTTCTTGTTTCGTTTTCTGCAAATGAACCAAAAATTCAAGTGAATCATGCTAATTGCGTATCTGCCTGGGGATTTTATGGACATAAAAGAATTAACCGGATGGCTGTTTTCACCATGCCGCCTGAACTTTTCACCTTTTACAAATCGAATATAGAGTTCATTACAGAACATGCCGTAGATCCAGACAAAAGAAGGTATGCGGCAAGTGGTGAGGCTCCTCGTCATTACATTGACATCGATCATTATGTACATAACGGAGAAGACCCGTTTGCAGTAGTTCCCAAGAAATGGGAAGACGCAGTTGCTAAGTTTACAGAGGACACCCTAAATGCATACGGCATTGTCCCTTGGCATTTAGACGTAATGGTTGGTAGGCTAACAAAAGCATTTAAAGAAAAGAACTTAGACCGAATATTGAGACTCTCGTCTGACTTGGGTCATTATGTTGGAGACGCACATGTGCCGTTGCATACTACTGAAAACTACAATGGTCAGATGACTGGGCAATATGGAATTCATGGATTTTGGGAATCTAGAATCCCGGAGTTAATTGCCGAAGATTGGGACTACTTTGTTGGCCAGGCTGAATATGTTGAAATTCCTTTAGACAAAGCTTGGGAAACTGTTAAAGCGAGTAACATTGCTGTGGACAGTGTCTTAAGAATTGAAAAAGAGTTGACTGCAGAATTTGATGCTGATAAGAAATACAGTTTCGAAAACAGAGGAGCAGTTATTATGAAAGTCTACTCAGAAGATTTTTCAAAAGCTTTCGATGATAGAATGAACGGTATGGTTGAGCGAAGAATGCGAAGTGCAATTCATACTATTGGAAGTTTCTGGTATACGGCTTGGATCAAAGCTGGGAAGCCCGATTTAACCGAATTACTTAACAAATCGATTTCTAGCAAACTAGACGAAGAGATTAAAAATGCAAATTCAGGTCATGGCAGAGGCGGTAAGATTAAAGGCCGTAATCATGACGATTGATTAAGCCCCGAAATAATCTAGATCAACTTATGAATTCAATACAATGCACCTTATTGGCAATCTGTTTATTCATTGCTACAGGAACCGTTGCTCAAACTTCAACATTCAATATTCTCGATTACAAAAAGAATCATTCGTTGACTTACGAGAATACCATTGCAGCCTATAAAAAATTAGCTGAGAAATTTGATGTGGCTAAAATGATTCGAGTTGGTGATGCGGATTGTGGAAAAGACATTTACGTCTTCATCATTGACAAAGACAAAAAATTCGATCCTAAAAACGAAGAATCCAAAGCTGTATTAATGATCAATAACGGTATTCATCCTGGTGAACCATGTGGCATTGATGGCTGCATTAATTTTGCGACTAACTTATTAAAAGATCCAAAATTCGAGGATAAAATGAAAAACGTAGTCATTGGGATAATTCCTGTTTACAATGTAGGTGGATCAATTAACCGTGGATGCTGTAGTAGAGCGAATCAGAATGGACCTGCTGAATATGGCTTTCGGGGGAACTCAAAAAATCTTGATCTGAACAGAGATTTCATTAAAATGGATTCTCAAAATGCCGACATTTTTGTTAAAATATTTCACGGGCTGAATCCAGATGTATTGGTCGACACGCATACCTCTAATGGGGCAGATTATCAATATACAATGACTTTATTGACCACTCAATTAGATAAACTAAATCCTAAAATGAGTTCTATGGTAAAAACGGAAATGCTTCCTGATCTTTTTTCTAAAATGAAAGAAGTTGGATTCCCGATGGCGCCCTATGTTAATTCAATGGGCCCAACTCCAGACTCAGGAATTTATGACTACATGGAATCTCCAAGATTTTGTACTGGTTATGGAGCGTTATTTAACACGATTGGATTTACGACTGAAACACACATGTGGAAACCATTTTCAGATCGAGTACAAAGTACTTATGAATTCTTAAAAGTGATTGGAGAATATACCAATGCAAACTTTGCAGATATCAAACAAGCGAGAAAAGCTGCATTTGCCCATGACGCTACCAAAACGGATTTTGAATTAGAATGGAAGCTCGATACTAGTAAACATGACCTATTTAGTTTCATGGGATATGAAGCTGAGTACTTCACAAGTGAAGTGACTGGCCAAGAGACTTATAGATACAATCGTGATAAACCTTGGACCAAGGATATTAAGTATTACAATCGATATAATGCCACTAAGGTTGTGAAGAGACCAAAGTATTATGTAATTCCTCAAGCGTGGGAAGATGTTATTGACCGTTTGAGAGCAAACGAAGTAGAAATGAGCAGAATAGGATCTGACACATCCTTTATTGTACAATCATATTACATCGATAATTATGACACGAAGTCAAAGCCTTACGAAGGACATTACTTGCACTCCAATGTTACTGCAATAAAGAAAGAGCAAATGATCTCTTTTTTAAAAGGCGATTACCTGATTAAAACAGATCAAAGAAATGTAAGGTTCGCGGTAGAGACGTTGGAACCAACAGCAGTAGATTCTTATTTTGCTTGGAACTTCTTTGATGAAATATTACAACAGAAAGAGTACTTCTCCCATTATGTCTTTGAAGAAAAAGCTGCGCAGATGCTGAAAGATGATTTAGTATTAGCTGCAGAGTTTAAGGCAATGAAACAGGAAGACACTGAATTTGCAGCTAACCATTGGGGACAACTTTATTGGATTTATCAGCGATCAGATAATTATGAATCGAGTCATATGAGATATCCGGTTTTTAGAATTGAGTAAACTAACGACAGACCATGAGCCGCATCTTAATCTTATTTTCTTTTTTATTCTTGGGCACGGTCCAAGCTCAAAACTATACTTCCTATTTTACGGGAAACACATTTGATTCTTTAGCGACCGCTCAAGGTGGCGCATGTATGATGGGAGGAGC
>JBLIOB010000116.1:0-11958 GCA_047639575.1 Parvicellaceae bacterium | reverse complement strand
ACCTAAATTCCAAATTCCCCCATCAACTGGAATCGTTGGAAGCTCATCCTCTGTTGCAAATGGGTGCGATCCATAAGAAAAACCATCAACTGTTACAAGTAGAGCAAGAACATCATCAATACTAACCGCGGTGCTTGAAACATCCCCGTCTCCATCTCCTAAAAATGGAAGTGCGAAAGGATCTGATACTGGCGGGTATGCCAACATATGAATTAACTTATTCTCAGAATTATTTGCAGCTACCTCTTGACCTGCAATAAATACCATTGACGGATCTTCAGCATTTAACGCTCCTGCTTTTGATTGAATTAAGCCCCAATTAGTAAAAATGTTTGAGTTTCCATAATTATCAAAATCTGAAGTGTGATCGGTAGTTGTAATCCAATCTAATCCTATTAATTTCCCAGCTTCCTTGGTTCCTTCCATTGACAACCCAATCTCAGCATCATTTTGAGTCCACATAGAATGTAAATGCGTATCTCCTCTGTAATAATTCGTTGCTACCGGAACATCTATGTTAGACCTAAATACTCTCATGCTCATCACATCATCACCAGGGATTAAAGTATTGGCATAAGAAACTCTTACTTCAACATCAATAATATTGTCCATCCCGGCTAATAACGAAGGGGGAATGTTAAAAGTGAAGTACCAATAAGTGTCATCTACACTTACATAATCGTCAAAGAAGTCTGATTCAATATCAAAATCCATCGTTCTTGAAGAGGTCGGAGTGAAAGAATTTAAATCAAAGCCCTTAATACTCAGTCCCGCGTCTGCTACAGACATTGCTGAGAACATGGTATCAACATCAGCAGATGTTGATCCACTAAAATCAAGTACTGGGCCGAATGAAGAGCTGGTCGCGTTTTTCAATCGAACTTCCACCCAATCAATTTTTAAGGTGAAGCCGGTTACTAAATCCGCATCATGTAAGAAAAAATGCACTGGTATTGGACGATCACTTCCATCGTCAAAAGTTTTTTTCATTCTCCAAGGTGCTTCAACATAAAATTCGGAAGCCAATGTGTTTACATTCTTCAATGTATTTGGACAATCCCATCCACCCCAATCATATTTCTTATTGAAAATCTTAGTAATTTCAATTTGAACTCTGTCCACAACTGGATCCAATAGTTTCTTAGAAATTTCAAAATGTTCTTCTCGGAACTTTGGATATGCGCTAAAGACCTCAAATTGTTTTGAGGCAACGGAAACTCCATTTACTAAAAACTCTAATTGGACACCGGTAAGGTTCTTTTCCTTTATATTTTCAATCTGGAAAGAGTATATGATGCTATTTTCCGAAGTTTCGTACTTCACATTTTCAATTGCCAGTACATCTCCCCTATGAGCAAAAGATAACGTGGAAACTAGTATGAAACATGTAATAAAAAAGGTTCTCATTTTGAACTTTTGAAGGTAAGTGTCGCGAATATACGGTGTTAGTTAGAAATAAAACAGTCCGAATCTGTACTTTTTTTAAACATAAAGTTCATTTACAAATCGGCTTATCTTATTTTTAGCATCAAATGAATTGGAATTCATATATCAAAAGTTTTGAAGCCTATCTAAGATTGGAGAAATCACTTAGTTCAAACTCCATCGATGCATATAAAAGAGACATTAGCAAACTAGCTATGTTTTCAGAAGATAACGGTGTGACTTCTCCTCTCAAGGTTACGATGGAGCAAATTCAAGTTTTCCTAAAGTATATAACTGAGCTGGGGTTAGGCGCTAGAACTCAAGCAAGAACCCTTTCTGGATTAAAAGCATTTTATAAATTTCTTATTTTAGAGAACGAAATTCAAGTTGACCCTACTGAATTAATTGAATCTCCAAAACTTGGGAGAAAATTACCTGACGTCCTCACAATTGAAGAAATTGATTCAATTTTAGAGGGAATTGATCGATCAACTCCTGAAGGTGAAAGGAACAGGGCAATGTTGGAAGTTCTTTATAGTTGTGGACTGCGAGTATCCGAATTAATTTCACTTCAAATTTCTAACATTTATTTTACCGAAGGATTTATAAGAATCACAGGGAAAGGAGACAAAGAACGATTAGTCCCGATTGGCGGAAAGGCTATTAAACATCTGCAACTATATATTAGAGAAGTTCGAGTGCATCAACCTATTCAGTCAGAATTTACTGATTTTGCATTTCTTAATCGGAGAGGAAAAGGACTGAGTAGAGTAATGATTTTTACCATTATCAAAAATCTAGTTACGGCATTGGGGATAAATAAAACGGTTTCTCCCCATACGTTCAGGCATTCGTTTGCAACGCATTTAGTGGAAGGAGGAGCAGACTTAAGGGCTGTTCAAGAAATGCTGGGACATGAAAGCATTACGACCACTGAGATATATACACATTTGGATAGGTCTTATTTAAAGCAAACGATTCTCGATTATCATCCTAGGAGTATCGAATAGTTGCTATATTAGTCACATGCAACGCCATTTATTAATTCTCTTTTCCTTTTTCCTTTTCCTCTCTGGATACGGCCAAGTGGTTATTACGACTGATTATGAGAATTTAAATCATTCAATTGCTGATCAGCTAATTATATATGAAGACTCAACTCACCTCGCAGAGATTGAAGATTTACTGAATGGATATTACAACTACCAGGGAAGACAGCTAGATCATTCTGTTGAGAATTTAAATTTCACTACTTCCAGCTGGCATTGCAATTTTATTTTAGATAACACGAACGGACCAGACCTGTTCTTATATTTAGAAGTAGCAAGGCCTATTACCAATGAGGTTAACCTTTATGAATACCACAATTCAGGGGAAGCAGTATCTACTTCTAGAAGTGGTGATGGAATTCCATTCACATCTAAAGCATATTATCATCAGAAAAGCATTATTCCAATTCAAATTAAAAAAGGAGAGATTAAGAATTATTGGTTGGAACTCAAAAGTGATGGAGAAATAATATCACTTCCATTTATTCTTTGGGACAAAAGGGAATTTGAGATTAGAAATCAAAAAGAACAATTGTACTTGGGAATTTTCTATGGGATTTTTGTCTTCGTATTTTTAATTTATCTGTTCTTTTTTATCATACTTAAAGACAAGTCATTCCTTTTTTACATTTTTTACGTTGCTTCCTCTGCTTTGCTTCAATTTTCACTGGATGGATTTGTGCACGAATTCATATTCAGGTCCGGGGGCTATGCGAGTCAACATTTTGTAATATTTATTGCCAGCACTTCTGTATTATTTGTGGTTCTGTATGCAAAGATTTTCTTGAAATTGAAAGAAAGGAACAAAAAGTTAAATCGAGTTTTTAGCATTTCGCTTCTACTAAGTTCCTTCGTGATTTTGCTCTCCTTAATTCCTGGAGCTCCGTATGAAGCTGCGTATTACCTGGTAAACGTATTTAGCTTAATTGCTGTTATTTTAATCCTTATAGCCATTGTGATTCTGAAAAGGAAAAAACATCGTATCGATCCGTTTTTTGCCCTTGGCTTTATCTTTTTGATAACCAGCGCCATTATTTTCATTTTGGGAAATTTCAGCATAATCAATCTACCTGGACTTACTCAAAACGCTCTTAAGTATGGAACGTTGATCGAGATCTTATTCCTTTCCATATCAATGGCGAACAAGTACCGAGAGCTTCAAAGAGAGAAAGAAGCTGCTCAAGCATTAGTCTTGAAACAACTTGAAGAGCAAAACGAGTTCATAGAAAATCAAAATGTATTATTAGAAAGTCAAGTTATAGAGCGGACCAAAGAAATAGAAGAACAAAAGGAAGAACTGAAAGAAAAGAATGATGACATTCTAGCTAGCATTCAGTATGCAGAGCGAATTCAAAAAGCGGTGCTCCCTAGTATGAAAAAGTTCAAGGCGCTTTTACCTAACTCGTTTGTTTTGTTCAAGCCAAGGGATATTGTTTCAGGAGATTTCTTTTGGATCGAAGAAATTATATCTTCGGACAAGAGTAAAAAACTAATTGTATATGCTACTGGCGATTGCACCGGTCATGGGGTACCTGGAGCGTTGGTTCATATTGTAGGTCAGAACTTTTTAAGGTTAGGTAAATTCACCGAAGGTGTGAATAGCCCGGCTGAAGCTCTTGACTTTTTAAATCAAGGAATTAAGGAAACATTTAGTTCAAAGTATAAAGACGAAACGATACGAGATGGTATGGACATCGCTTTGTGCGCAATCGATTTTGAGACAAATATGCTTACTTTCTCTGGAGCTAAAAATCCGGTGTGGATTATCAGAAATAATGAGATTTTAGAATTTAAAGGAGATAAAAAGCCAATTGGATCCTATGATGATGTTGACGTCTCACTTTTTACAAACCAAGAAATTGAATTACAAAAAGACGATGTAATCTATACTTTCTCTGATGGTTACCCAGATCAATTTGGCGGGCCAAAAGGAAAGAAATTCATGTATGGTAAGTTTAAAAAACTACTGCTGGAAATTCACAAAAAAAAGCTGGATGATCAACATGATATTTTAGATCAGCGGTACGCAGAATGGAGAGGAAAACACGAACAAATTGACGATGTTATAGTTATCGGTGTTCGAGTTTGAAACTTAGACTAATTGGCCTAAAAACTTCATAGTGTCAACTCCATCAGCATAATCAGAAATTTTAGGTTTCTGACTCCCGCCATATTCAACTTCGTTTTCACTTACTACACATTGAATTTGATCTGACTGATCTACAATGCTCTTTTTAACTTCTTCTTCAGATTCAAAGTACTCGTAATGAAGCACACCAATTGGTGAATACAAATCCTCATCCTCTTTTAAAATTAAAAATCCATTTTCTAAAAACTTAACTTGATTCAATAGAAAAAGCGTTCTATGGTAATCAAAGTTATTAGCATACTTATTCATATTAACCACATCGCCAAAAGAATACATCGCCTTAAAAAAACGATCTAATTCGAAACCGGCTTCAAAATATATTTTGGTTACGTTTCTACAGCCAAGTCCATAATAGTCGAATATATCTTTACCTAAAAGCTCTAATTTTTCATCGGATATGCTATTCTTAACAATAGCCACTGAAGTACGATTCTTTCTAATAATGTTTGGAACATGCTTAAAGTAAGCTTCAAAGTATCTTGAAGTATTATTACTCCCTGTAGCGATAACCGCTTCAAACCCCTCTAATTTTTGAACCACATTAATTCGTGTTTCAATTTCCGGACACAGATTAAATAAAATTTTAAGAAGCGCAGGTATTAATTGATCATCGTCTGAGCTTAACTTGACTAGCGCAATATTATTTGATAACACCACGCTTACTAAATCATGCATTCCGACAATCGGTAAATTGCCGGCCATAATAATACCCACTTTTTTATCCAAATTTGAAAACTGATAGGCAGAAACCCAGGAATTAAGCTGATCTTCCTTAAGTTCCTTTCCCCAAGCAGTAAAAGATTTTCTGACGTTGTCCTCCGTGAACCAATGATTCTTATGATGAATCATTCCAATTAATTTTTGAAAATCTTTATACTCTTCTTCGGTTATACCTGAAGGAAAGCCTGACCATGGTTTATTTGCTCCAAGATTAAGCATGATTTCACCTAATTTTGAAAAAGCTGATATATATTGACTCGTCACTAGTTGATTTCTTTAATCGTTGCGTATATTTGCAAAGCTAAAAGAATAACAAAGCATGGCGATTATAATAACAGATGAATGTATTAATTGCGGGGCCTGTGAACCAGAATGCCCGAACAACGCTATTTACGAAGGAGGAGCCGAATGGAAATTTTCAGACGGAACATCACTGAAAGGGATGGTTACGGGTACGAATAGTGGTCAAACTGTAGATGCGGATGCCGATCAAGAACCTGTAGATATGGACGTTTATTACATCTCTCCAGATAAATGTACAGAATGCAAAGGCTTTCATGATGAACCTCAATGTGCTGCTGTATGTCCAGTTGACTGCTGTGTTGATGATGAGGACATTCGGGAAACGGATGAAGAACTTCTTAAGAAAAAAGACTCTCTTCATTTAGTTGATATGATCTAAGCTGTTATATTTTAGTTAAGTGTGTAACTTTTACGCCTTAATACAGTTTTAAGATCAGATGAAGTATATCACAATCATATTATGTGTTTTAATTCCTAGCTACGGGTTTTCTATTGAAGAAAAGGTGGTTGACATGGCAGGAATGGAGAATAACATCATAACTGAACTTCTAAAAGTCAGACAGAAAAGGACTTATTCTGATATGTTCAAGCAGAACAATCTCGTAAAGCTAGAACTTCGTAAGGCTCTTAAATATGATGAATCATTTAAGTATAGCTTCGATTCTTTAGGTCAGTATATGGGAACTATGGTTGCTCCTGACAACGCTTTTAGAATGTTCAATTGGAATTTTGAAAAACCAGATGGAAGTCATCTATATTTCGGAATCATCATGAAATACGATTCAAGAAGAGAGCGATACATTCTAACAGAATTACTAGACAAGTCAGCTTCTTACGAAGACAATGAGCCTGAAAAGAAGACACTAGATAATAGAAAATGGTTTGGATGTCTTTACTACAAAATTATTCCTATTGAAAAAGGAAATAAGACTTATTATACATTGTTAGGTTGGGACGGCAACAACAAACTTTCGAAAAAGAAGATCATAGAAGTGATGGCATTTTCAGGAAGTAAGATCAAGTTTGGTTTGCCAATATTCAAACAACAAGACAATCAATGGTTTAGAAGGGTCATTTTTGAATACTCTTCAAATGCCACTATGTCTTTAAAAGAATATCCGTTGAAAAAGGATGAAAAGATGATCGTCTTTGATCACCTCTCCCCCTCTTCAGGTCCGGTAAAAGGGCATAGAGAACATTATTTCCCAGATGGAAGTTTTGATTCGTATCGTTTAAAGGATGGAAAGTGGATTTTTGCCTTAGACCCTGATGTCAGGCTAGATGCTGTATCTAAAAGTGACAAGACTGTAAAAGATCAGTATTACCACAAGCCGGAAGAAGCTCATCCTAAAAGATAGGCTTTTCCAACTTCTCAGCTCAAATAGGCTTTTAAGCTCATCCATCTTGTTTATTATCCAATTAGAAATAGAAAGAAGTCATTCAGACTTAATCGATATATTGTCCATTTCCAAACTGCTTTAAACCGTATCGAATAAACTCTAAAATAAAATGAATTCTTTCGTTCAGTTGATATTTTTTTTTGACCTTTGACCGTACAAATTCAAACATAAAAAATGTCAAAAGTTCACAACTTTAGCGCAGGTCCCTGCATCCTCCCTCAAGAAGTTTTTAAAGAAGCCTCAGAAGCACTGATTAATTTTGATAATCTGGGGTTATCTATCATTGAAATTTCTCATAGAAGCCCAAGTTTTATTTCAGTTATGGAAGAAGCTCGTGCCTTGGTGAAAGAGTTATTAGAGGTTCCTGACGGATATACAATTTTGTTCTTAGGCGGTGGAGCTAGCACAGGTTTCTTAACTGTTGCTTACAACATGATTCGTGAAAATAAACGAGCTGCATATGTTGACACAGGAGCTTGGGCAAATAAAGCTTCGAAAGAAGTGACTTATGTTGGTGAGATGAATATTGTAGCTTCTTCGAAAGACAAGAACTACTCTTATATCCCTAAAAACATTCAAGCTGGAAGTGAATATGATTATTTACATTTCACATCAAACAATACAATTTCTGGTACTCAATTCAAGGCCAATCCGGATGTTAATATTCCATTGGTATGCGATATGAGTTCTGACATCTTCAGTAAGAAAATAAATGTTGCAGATTTTGATCTTATTTATGCAGGTGCTCAAAAGAACATGGGGCCCGCAGGCACAACTTTATACATCGTTAAGGATGAGATTCTAGGAAAGTCGAGCGTTCAAGTTCCAACGATGTTAGATCTTAATACGCATGTTAAGAAGGATTCTATGTTTAACACTCCTCCGGTCTTCCCTATTTATGCTTCTATGTTAAACCTTCGCTGGTTAAAGAAAAATGGCGGTGTAAGCTGGATTCAAGATATTAACGAGAAAAAAGCAGATTTACTGTATAATGAAGTTGATTCTAATCCATTGTTCGTTGGACCAAATGCTATAGAGGATAGAAGTAACATGAATGCGACCTTCCTATTGACCAATGAAGATTTAACCGAAACTTTCAATGCAATGTGGAACGAAGCCAATATCTCAGGAATTAAAGGTCATCGTTCGGTTGGTGGCTATAGAGCGTCTATGTACAACGCAATGCCTTTAGAAAGTGTACAAACATTAGTAAACGTAATGCAAGAACTTGCACAAAAACACGGATAATGAAAATTTTAGCAAATGATGGAATTTCTGCTTCAGGAATTGAAAAATTAGAAGCAAATGGATTCACTGTTGTAACTGAAACTGTTGCACAAGAAGATTTAGAAAGCATAATTAATTCTGAAGGCTATGCGGCTCTTTTAGTAAGAAGCGCGACTAAAGTCCGTAAAGATTTGATAGACGCTTGTCCCGGAATGAAATTAATTGGACGTGGCGGAGTTGGAATGGATAATATCGATGTAGAATACGCCAGATCAATTGGTCGGGAAGTAATTAATACGCCTGCGTCTTCATCTCAATCAGTTGCAGAATTGGTCATGGCTCAATTATTTAGTATTTCAAGAAGTACGTATGATGCAAACCGAACGATGCCCGTTAGTGGAGCATCTGATTTCAAATCATTAAAGAAAAAGTATGCCAAAGGAGTTGAACTAAGAGGAAAAACCATTGGTATTATTGGGTTTGGAAGAATTGGTCAGTCTACCGCTAAATATGCTTTAGGAGTGGGAATGAATGTAATTGCATTTGATCCATTTATGGACGGTGCTACAATTCCAGTTGAAGTTGGAAACCAATCTGTAAATGTAGAAGTGAAAACAGTTGAATTTGATACGCTACTAGCAAATTCAGATTATATCTCATTGCATGTACCTATGCCAGCAGATGGAAACGCACTTTTAGGAGAAGCTGAATTCAACAAAATGAAAGATGGCGTGCGAATTGTTAATGCTGCAAGAGGCGGTGTAATCGATGAGGATGCTTTGATTGCTGCTTGTTCAAATGGAAAAGTTGCAGCTGCAGCATTGGATGTTTTTGTTAATGAGCCTACACCTAGAGCCGATGTACTTGCAATTCCTAATATTGCATTAACACCACATATTGGAGCAGCTACTGGAGAAGCTCAGGATAGAATTGGTACAGAGTTAGCCGACAAGATTATTGCCTACTTCGCAGAAGTAATGGCGTAATTAAGTATTCATTGAACTCTAATTCAATGTAAAAGCAGCTTGATTGAAGATCGAATGAGGGGAGGTTCATACTGCACAAAAATATTCGAACCTTAGAAACTGATCATAAATATTGGCAGGTGACTACTCTTTCTGGGAAGAGTCGGACTTTGGAATGCTGCGACCGAAAAAATGATTTTGACACTGTCTGCTCTGAGATTCAATTGACTTATTCAAATCACGAACATGTTTGGGCAAGGAAACTATGTCCAAAATTAAGTTACGGGGATTGCCGAGGTTGGAAAATCTACAATTTCAATGAGAAGACAGTTTCAAGAACTGAGTTTGACCAACATTTTAATTTAGATGTACGGCAATTGCTTAGTTCAAAAGGTAAAATGGGACTGTTCGATTTGAAATCATTCAGGTGGATAATTGACCCCATTTTGTTCACTTAGAGCAACTGGCTAGTTATTTGTTTAAAGCCTTCGTATACGACAATCGCAAAGGCTTAGTTAGCGGAAGAGGGAGAATTGTAATTGACAGTATCTATAGGGAGTTCCATGAAATTTATCTGTCCAATAGGTTTGGAATGATAACCTCTAAAGAGCTGAAGTATTGGTTTGAACTCAAAAAAGAGCACCGCCACTTTCTAATCAATGAAAAAGGAAAGCGAATTCACTTTTCTGAAGATAGAAATGCCTTTAACAAGAATCGATACAAGCATGTGCTTAATTGACTTGAGCGACCTAATGATTCCGTGAATATTCGCAGGATCAATTATTGTAGAAACTATTTGGTCGTGGCTGTTGTTGATTCGTTAGTTGCTATAAGCCTGGACTCTCTGATGGTATTCAACTTGTGAAAGTGGAATTGAAATTTCCAATTGGTCTTCCGTGAATATTTTCTTGTAAATGCCCATGACGCATATCATTACATTATTCAACAAGAACCGCCACTGAAATAATTTCGACTATTGCCATTGGTCCATCTTGGTACTGCGGTTGTTCTCTCTTGATGTAAGTCAGATCAAACCATTTATCTTGAAGTTCTGTATTTGAGCCCCAACCTTGGTTACTTTCATCCATTTCGCTTTCATCTAGTAAACTGGAGAAATCAAACATCTCGGATTCAGCCCCGGAAAAATCCCAACGTTCACCAGATTCATCTTCAAAAATGTAATGTTCTGCATCGCCTAAATGAAATTCGACAAACCTCGCTTTTAGCGAAAAAGATTCTACCAAAGGATCTACTTCAGGTATTGAATCTTCTGAATCAAGCAATTCGTTCGGATCAACAAAATCAATCAAATCAGATAAATTGGTTATGTCTACAGAGTCAATGGAAGTTTCGGAGTCAGATATCGGATCGTTCTCGAGGTTTTTTTCACTGACTTCACTGCATGAAACCAAAAGGACAATACTTAAAAGTAAAAATGATAGATTTTTCATGAGGTCTTTATTTTGAATAATTTAAGTGGTTAATCTAACCGAAAAGCGTTTCGGTTTATATTTCTTAAAGGTAATGAGAATAAATAACTGAGATTGGTTCTGCTATTTACTTTTTAATTTTACTTCTAGTTTTTTGCGCTCCATTTATCACGTAACGCCTTACAGTTATCACCTTTAATCTCTACAGAAACGTTCTCTTTTTCTTTCTCAAGCCATTGTTCAATAACTGAATTTTGTTTATTCATAAGCGCAGCATCGTACAACTTTTTACAGTCGTCTTTTAAGTTGGCTATATGCGCTTCAGTTCGTTTTTTCAGGTAAATAATATGGAAATACCGAAGGCTTGTGTGGCGTGGTGCGTATTTCACCGGTTCCGAAATTTCTCCAACCTCCATCTGATCTACTTTAAAAAAAAGATCTGGATCTAACATGTCTACAGGAGTGAATAACTCTCCATTTGCTGGATCAAGTATACAGCCTCCGCAATCTTTGGAACTATCATCTTCAGACCATTTTACAGCTGCTTTTTCAAAGGAAATAGAGCCCGTAATGATGCTATCTTTGATTCGACTCAATTCAGCAATGGCGATATCATCGTCCTTATGATCCTGTTTTGGAATAATGAGTATATGACTTGCGGTAACTCGATCGCCATCCCGACTATGCAATTGGACAATGTGAAATCCAAACGGACTTTCAAATGGTGGTGAAATCTCTCCTTCTTTTAGTCGAAAGGTCACCTTGTCGAATTCTGGCACCATTTGACCGCGCTTAAACGCTCCTACATATCCGCCATTCTTAGTGCCGGGGTCCATAGAAAATTCTCTTGCCAAATCATTGAATTCCCGAGTTCCACCAATAACCAGGTTATAAATCTCCATTAATTTATTTTCAGCTTCAGCCTTGGCTTCGTCCGAAAAGGAAGGTTTTATGACGATCTGAGACAACTCCACTTCCACTGGAATAAGAGGAAGGCTATCTTTTGGTATGGCTTCGAAATACTCCTTCACCTCCTCTGGAGTAACAGTAACAGCCTTCAAAATCTTTCTCTTCAACATAGCTACCTGAAGCTGGTTTTTCATTTGGACTCGGAAGGAGCTTCTGATCTCAGCTAAGGGTTGCTCTAAGCTCTTTTCAAGCACCTCTTTTGATCCATATTGCAGTATATATGAATCTATACGCCTTTCAAGTTCTGCTTCTACTAAACGATCTTTTATCTTAATTTTTTCATGTGCTTTCGTTAAGAAGATTCCATCAATAATTAAACCC
>JBLIOB010000115.1:0-12091 GCA_047639575.1 Parvicellaceae bacterium | reverse complement strand
TGACTTTTAAAATAATTGCGGAGAACGCTAACGAAAGTGCCAAAGCTTTTGAAGTTAAAGATATTGGCCAAACTGGAATGCAGCTATCTAGAAAAGATGGTGGTCATTCATTACAAGTTGATCAAAACATAACTGGAAAAATTCATTGGCATTCTCAAGAATTAATAATTGACGGAGTTGTAAAATGGGTTAAAGCGCAAAAGCTAGGTGTTCAGTTTACGGTTTCTGCTAAGAGAATTTCGGATTTTCTTTCTTTAGAAAACATTGTTGATGCTATAAGACCATTGCATCAAGTGGATCTAGATGTTGAGACGCCTAGTAACCTCAAATATTGGCTCCACGCAGACGGACCTGTCGAAGTTTTCGTATGGCGCCATAACCATGGTGAACTTTCTAAGTTGCAAGTTATCTACCTAGAGAATTTTGTCGAATGGAACGATGGAATTGGAATCAAAAGTGGTAAAATTCTGGCACAAAGAGATTTAGAAACTCCGCTTGTCCTAGAGGATGAATTTGTTTTTCAAATTGATGATGAGGTGGATAAGACGCGTGTCGAGTTGGCAAAAAACTTAATTGAGAACATACCTGTGGATTATCTTACACTTGAAACCCTCGAATTTTTGAAATTGAAACTCGGATAATAATTTTACACCAGCCGAACCTCATATTTTCGCATTACAGCGATTTCATTACCCCTTTTTCACTGGTACCTTTAGGTGAAATAAGTTTATAATCTACCGGAAACATCAAACATGAGGATTATATGAATCGAAATTTAGCGCTTGAATTTGTTCGTGTTACTGAAATGGCCGCCATTTCTTCTGCCCGTTTAATGGGACGAGGTGATGAAAAAGCAGCTGACCAAGCAGCAGTGGATGCTATGCGAAGCATGTTAGACTCAGTTGAATGTGATGCCACAGTCGTTATTGGTGAAGGGGAAAGAGATGAAGCTCCCATGTTATTTATTGGGGAAAAAGTTGGTTCAGGTCGCGGCCCTAAGTTAGAAATAGCTCTTGATCCTCTTGAAGGTACAACAGTTTGTGCTAACGGTGGTTTTAATTCAATCTCTGTAATGGCAATTGCCGAAGAAGGAAATTTATTAAATGCTCCTGATACTTACATGAAGAAAATTGCAGTTTGTAGTGAAGGGCGAGATATAATTGATATACGTGAGAGCGCTAAAGAAAATCTAAGCAGATTAGCTGAAGTTAAAAAATGTAGAATCCATGATTTAACAGCAGTAATTTTAGATAGACCTAGGCATCAGGCATTAATTGATGAGGTCAGAGAAGCTGGCGCTCGTATTCAATTAATCGGTGATGGAGATGTTGCAGGGGCTATCGCGACTTGTATACCAGATTCTGGAATTGATATTTTATTTGGAACAGGTGGCGCACCAGAAGGTGTTATTGCCGCAGCAGCACTGAGATGCATGGGTGGTTGGTTTCAAGGGCAATTAATGCCTCGTAATGATGATGAAATTGCACGTGCAAAGAAAATGGGCGTGGATGATATTAATAAAATATACAGTATCGAAGAATTAGCAGCTGGAGATGTTATGTTTGTTGCAACTGGTGTAACAGATGGAAATTTTCTTAAAGGTGTTCAATTTAAATCTTGGGGAGCTGTGACTCACTCTATGGTCATGCGTAGTTATTCAGGAACTGTCCGTCATATTGAGGCCTCTCATCATTTCGATCGTAAACCTCGTTATTAAATTAAAATAATCAAAAGGAGTTGATATGCCAAAGACGGAAAGAACAGAGGTATTTGATGTCAATATTGATGATTTCTATAATGTTTTATTAGACTATGAATCTTATCCTGATTTTGTTGATGGGGTGAGTGGTATTAATGTCCTCGAAAAAGATGAAAGTGGTGCAAGAGTTGAATATTCACTTAATATGATAAAAAAGTTTGTCTATGTATTAAAACTTACTCATGATAGACCGAAATCTTTAAGCTGGACTTTAGAGTCAGGTGATCTTTTCAAAAAAAGTGAGGGGAGTTGGTCTCTGAAAGACTTAGGTGACGGCAAAACGGAGGTTACTTACTCCGTTGATATTGATTTCAAAGGTTTTGCACCCAAAATGGTTATTAATAAATTGGTCTCCGGTAGTTTGCCGACTATGATGCAATCTTATTTAAAAAGGGCACAAGGTTAATAATGTCAAACAAAGACAAAGACAAAGAAAGTGATAGCAAACTAAATGTTGCAGATATAGTCAAGAAGGTTGTATCAGTTGGGATAGGAGCGGCTTTTATGACTGAAGAGTCAGTAAAGGCAACTTTAAAAGATATTCCCTTACCAAAAGATATAGTTACAGGTCTTCTTCAAAACGCAAAAACATCTAAAGACGAATTCGTCACAACTATTCGTGACGAAGTAAGAGGACTACTTTCAAAAACGGATGTTAATAAGTTACTTGAAGAGTTAGTTTCAAAATATGATATTGAAATTAATGCAAAAATTAAACTACATCCAAAAAATGACAAAGATGTTCAAGACAATAAAGATAAATAACTAAATAATTAAAGTTAACCAAAGATAACTACCCATGGCATCCATAGAAAGAATACGAGAGAAAATGAGCGCGATAAGTGCTTTGAAAGAAAATGTAGAAATAGTTGCTGTCACTAAACATTGTGATCTCGATACTATTAAAAGCGCCTATGATGCAGGTGCTAGGCATTTTGGTGAAAACAAAGTTCAAGAATTATGTGACAAAGCCGCTCATTTTGAGTCAGAGGGATTTCGGGACATTCATTGGCATTTCATAGGCCACTTACAATCTAATAAAGTGAATAAATTAGCTTCGGTTAAAAATTTATTTGCAATTCATTCCATTGATTCATTTGATTTGCTGGGGGCACTTCTAGCAAAGGGCGAGGAGTTTATAAGCAAAGACATTAAATGTTTCATCCAAATGAATACATCTGGAGAAGATGAGAAAACAGGTTTTAAAAAGTTTAATGATATAGAAGATTGTTATCTAGATTTAAAAGGAAGTGGCCATTCGACTTTTAATCTCTATGGTTTAATGACTATGGGGAAAATAAGAACTAACGATTTTGAAAAAGACGCAAACTTAAGCTTTTCAAAGTTATCTCGCTTCAAGGACGATTTTGTTTTAAAGTATCCTCATGTCAGTCTGAAATTATCAATGGGAATGAGCCAAGATTTTAAAATTGCTTTGGATCATGGAGCAGATTGGCTTCGTATAGGTACACATTTATTTAAATAATTATTTTATAATTATGGAGTGTGGCCCATAATTTTAATTTGCCAATTTGTTAGCATTCCACTATTTGTAGCTCTGCCATCAATGACTTTTAATCGCCATGTACCAGCAGATTGCTCACCATAAAAAGCATTAGATAAAAATAGAGCTTGGTCCATTTCTCCATAGACACCACTGTTAATGTTCATTAATATACTTTTTGTTCCTGAAGGAGATGTAATCTCAACTCCTAAATCTGATATAAATGGGTGAGCTACTGTAACTCTTATTTGTATAGCTTCTGTAATGTAATTAGTTGCTACAGCTATATCGCTTACTGCCCCTACTGCGCTGTTATCGGGAATTGCAATATTAACCGTTCCACTATTGTTGGCCCAAATCTCTCTACCATTTTGTATCCCAATTACTGTATCTGAAAAAGTACCTAGATTTGTATTATAAACTTTAGCTCTTGCTATGGCTGCATCTACAGCAACTGCTCCAAAACCATAATAACGATGATAATAATAACCAGCATTATTTCTTACCCATCCTTGTGCGTATGTATGATTAGTCACATCAAGCCCGCTACCACCTGGGTGAGATTCATCTGCTGCATTTGGGTTTATTCGTATTGCTGATTGCGCGAGAATGTGCTTTACATCTCTCCAAGATAAATTTGGATTGGCTTCAAGTATTAAAGCTATTGCACCGGCCGTATTTGGTGATGCCGAGCTAGTTCCATTAAAAGATGAAATATAATTACAAGTTAAATTTAATGGATGTCCATCATCAAAGCTGTTTCT
Organism: Parvicellaceae bacterium; assembly: GCA_047639575.1. GTDB lineage: Bacteria > Bacteroidota > Bacteroidia > Flavobacteriales_D > Parvicellaceae > JBLIOB01. The sequence continues at coordinate 8,064 of JBLIOB010000115.1, read as the reverse complement.
TGTACTTGCTGCTTGTGAGAACCCTCTAGCACAGCCTGAAAAGTCTGTTGTCATAAGTGCAGGCGTATTGAGAAGTGTAAGTCCACCGCTATCATCATCAGAACCAAATTCGCCTCCAGGAGCACTTACCCAAATGTTTGGTCCGGGTGATGAATAAGATGTACTATCTCCAAGGGCATTATTTGCGCCTACAAGCACTACATAGGGATTAGCGTTAAGAGCACTTAAAGAAGCATTTCCTAAATAAAGCGGTTGAGTGAAAGGGTGCTTAAGTTGTTCAGATGCATTTAGAAAAATGTTACAATCTGACAAATCACCAATATATTCATTACCGGCAGCTTTTACGTAAATAGTACCTTTGCCATTTCGAAGAGTTTCAGTCCCGGCCTTTAGTTGTGCTACTAAAGCATCACTAAGTGTATTTTCATAGAACTCACAACTTGCTACACCGTAACTATAATTAAAAATATCAAACGCTCCAGTGGCTTGGTCAATATATTTTGCTATAAGTGTGTTGTCATTATCATCACCTAAAGTGTCTAAGAATTTAAAACCGGCTAAAGTTACACCTGGCGATACCCCTCTTGATCCTTTTCCATTCCCAGATACTGCACCAATTAGTCCACCAACTGCAGTTCCATGGCCAACACTATCATTTGCGTGAGTAGGGTTTCTTCCATCCCACGGTGGCGCACCGGAATAATTTCTTGATAAACCGATGTCAGTGTTATCGGCTAAATCTTCGTGAAGTACTTCAAGTCCATCATCCGATACAGCAACTCTTATTCCTGTACCTTGAAGGTTATTTGCTAAGGCTTGAGTCATTCGTAGATCTTCTCCAGCAACACCTGCTACTAAACTAAAATTTGTTTGTCCTATATTTTCTAAATGCCAAGCATACGGAAGTAGAGGGTCTGGTATTTGTGGGGGAGGTGGAGGTGTTGGAGTTGCTGGGATTGCTTCTGCTTGAATAGTAAATGTTAAAGTAGCAGTATTAGTTGAAATGTTTCCAGCAAAATCTCTACACTTTATATAGTAATTATACGTTGTACCAGAAATAAATCCTTGAAGCCTTTGAGTATGTGCATTGGCTTGAGCGGTATTTGCAAAAACACTCATTTGATTAATATCAATGCCTGTTCCTTCAGTAGTATAAAAGCAATTACTTACCTCATTAGTATCAACCTGCATGTCTACAAATGATGTGCTGGAAGGGAATACTCCTGAAGGTCTTGCATTAGAAATACTTGGACCTGTTCTGTCTGTAGTATCTTCATTTACTTGAATATTAATTAATTTTCTGATTGATAAGTTACCGTTTGAATCTGAACAACGCACATAATAGGTATTAATTCCTGTAATTAAATTTGAAACAGTAACTGTATGACTAAATTCGCCAGTTTGAGTGAAGTCCGACATATCGTTATAGCCATCGGCTTGCTTTGATCCACGACAATTCGCTCTTTCGTTAGTAGAAACAATCACTAATTCTTCAGTATCTCCAAAAGTTAAAATATTATTTGGTGCTAAAACTGTTATTAAAGGCGGAACTCCATCATTTACTTCTCTAATATTGAAATTTATAGTTGCTTGCTCAGAGACATTATCTTTAGCGTCTCTACATTGAACATAATAATTATAATCTATATTTGGCCCAAGACCTAAAACTACATGAGAATGTATAAATGCATCAGTACTCGAAAAAATTTGTTTTTGAAGGAAAGTTGTCGCTGAGCTTGTATTGAATCGACACTGTGAATCTTCATTCGTTTGAATTATAAGAGTAGAGGAAGTAGTTCCTGAAGCTTGTTCCCCTGTTGGCAGAGCTAAAAGAATTAAGGGTGGGGTATTGTCTAGAATATCACCAACTTCAAAAACGATTGGTGTAGATCCAGTATCTGAAGCTGAATTATTTGAAGAAGATGGCCTACAACGTACATAGAACGCATACGAGGCACCATTTTGTAAATTCATTATAGTTGAACGATGATCAGTTGGCCCAAAATTGGCCATGGTCAACATTCTTACGTCATCATAGAGGTAAATAGGCGAGTCACTATACTTACAATTTGCATTTGAATTTGTGATAACTTTCATTATAACTTGGTTAGTTCCTATTGCTAAGTTCGCTCTTGGTTCGAAATCTACAATAATAGGAACTAAGTTATTAACAGCAGGATCTACGCTAAATGCAAGGTTAATATCTTGAGGTGAAATATTTCCTAGTGGGTCCATGCACTTTATATAGTATTGGTAAGCTTGTCCTGCTTGAAAATTCGGTCCTTCGATTCTGTGAAAATTATTTGATAAGCTCTGCATTCTATAGTTCATATTAAAAAATTCTTTAAATGGAATCGTATCGAACTTACAGGTTGATGCTTTATTGGTAAATATTCCAACTGAATCTAATTGGCTTAAACTAACTACTCCTGAATGGGTTATTTCTGTCGCTTGAGGAGGTGAGTTTTCGATAGTGAACGGATTTGCACCAGCTGATCCTCCGCCAGCATCGTCATCATTTTTGCTTTGCTTTTCGCCTACACAGCCTGTTAGCAAAAGAATTATCAATATAGATAAACAATATTTCATTTTATCTCACCGAAGGTACAGTGCTTACTATTTCAGCCTTGGCCCAAAGAGTAAGTTCTGAGTTATTTAAGTTATTCTGTAATTCAAAAATATCTTGTTTTTCATCCAGAGGTTGAACAATGTATGTATTAATTTGTTCTGCATTGTAATAAAGTGAGATATCGTAATTGTCAATTAAGTCTTGAATGCTTTTATCTTCTTTTAAAGAGAGTACGATTTTTCCAGATACTATTCCTATCTTTCCAGTCCTCTCGTTAATTGCCACTTGAGAAACTTTTTTTGTTGTAACTGGCTTGTTGGGCTTAAATATAATAATATTACCTATTTTTTTTATAATTTTGCCCATGCTTGGAGCAAAGTTTTTTGCCGATTCTGTTTCGAGCACTGGAGATAAACGGTAATCTTCACCTGAAATATTTATTGTTGATCCGTTAGCAAAATATTCATGGTTAGGGTTATTATTCTTTTTGTAAGAAGCACCACTTGTATGTGTTGAAGCTAGATTTGCCCTAAGTCCTTTTGCTGCAACATTCATATGTTTGGCATTTTTAAAGTTAGAATAATGAAGCTTATTTTTTGAACTTATCCCACGGGTAGTTCTTTTTCTGAATTTTCGAGTTTTCTTTTTGGTTTTGGTTTTATCATCTGCTTTAGACTGGTCTGATTTTTTTTGAAAAATTTGTTCGCCGTTATTATTTGGCCTTTGAAGATTGAACACTCCAATACCTATGATAAAAGCGAAGCTACTGACAATGTAGAAAGTTCTTTTCATTATTTATCCGCCTGTAACCATAATGGACTAGGTAATGTCGTATCGGACGATTAAGGGATAAATTTAGTCAGTTATTGAATAGTTAGAAGTATTTTGATTATTATATTCTATGTATTTAGCGCCTCCAAACTAGGGCAGAAAGGGGGGGGTATTTATTGCTAGATTTCAATGTCTTGGGATTACTTAAGAATTGTCTAAATTGATTAAATAAGACTAATTTAGAAACGGACTCCGATTGTTAATTTGGAGTTTATAATATTTGTTGATTGTTCTATTCCGCTGCTTTCAAAAGTTTCTTTTTGTCCCACAGCTTCGACTGTTCCTTCAAACAAGAGCGCCATATTTCGAGAGAATTGGTTGACGTAACCAAGTCTAAAAACTGGTAATAATGTTGCCGAACCAGATTGGACATCACCGTTTACATCAGTTGAAGAACGGCCAAAACCAATTCCTAGAGAAGCATAGAAATCATTTTTCACATGATCTGTAAAATCAAAGTGATAAGTTAAATCGGCTACAATAAAAAATCGACTGGTGGGAATTTCAAGGCCTGGGTCATCGATAATTACTTTCTCTTTATCGATTCTTATTCCAACTCCCCAGTCGAGACGATCAAACCATTGCTTGTTGTAAGTTAACTCTAATTGAATGCCGTTTCTTGAGGATTCATTATCTTTTGCCTCTGAAACTGACTCTGATATGGCGTATGAAAGACTGCTGCGTACAATCCAAAAAGCTTTTTTAATGTAAATTCCTTTAAGGTAATCTAGCCTTACAAAATCAAAATCTATATCTTGTTTTGTTCTTTTTTCTTCAGTGAGTCTATTATTTATTTCTTCTTGGAGTTTAGGAATTTGAGTGTAAATCGATTCGAGAGATTTATTGAAAACAATAATTTCTCCCTTGTCGAATGAGAAGGCTGCCTCTCTGTCCATTATCCTCCACATCGAATGATCTCTACTGGATTCTACGGCCTGAGCAACATAGCTAGCGTCTTCTGTTGAAAATACTGACTCCATACCTGGAGCAATACCATCTGTTCTTCCCTGGTCAATTATAAATGTTTTTCTAGAGTTAGATACACTTTGGACTACCACAATTTCTTCTGAAAAAAGATTAAAACTGTAAAGCATTAAAATGTTCACAAAAATCAAATAAAACTTCATTGTACAAGTATACCAATTGTTCTGTTTGCCAGTTTTTTTGGGCAAAAATAGTCCATTCCTCTAATGAATAAGTTCCTATCCCCTTATATCTCTGTAAGTCACTCAAGTACTAAAAAATTCACGGTATAATTCGACTATTACTAAGAGTTTACTAAATACCGGCCTTCTTTTGACGATAAGGACTATAGAGAAGAAGTAGGGGAATTATGGGTTTAAGAGAAATTAGCATTAAGGCTATTTCTAGATTTTTTTTAAGTGTGATGGTCATCGTGACTGTGACGTCTTGTTTACCCAAAAGTAAAAAAGATTCAACTGATAGTGATTGCGGTGACGGAACATTTAATTCTGTTAGCCGAACCTGTGACGAGTTAGGCTCAACTGCCTTGCAAATAGCTACAGTCATAGAAGACAGTTCAAATAATCTAATTACTTTAAATTATACAGATGCCAATACTACTCAGGGAATACTTTGTACTATTATTTCATTTTCAGCAGGTCTTGATAACCCTGGGACAGCAACTGATCCAGTTTGTGCTTGCACGGGTGGGGTTTGTACCGCCACGGTATCTCCAGTTAATTTATTTTCTGGTACCAGTGACTTTGTTTATAAAATTACAGATAACGATGGAAGTGTCTCGGTAAGCAAAACAGTTCGAGTCAATGTGAGTGCAGTAAATAATCAACCCACTGCTCTTGATGATTTAACTGCATTTGTGATTGAAGATGTAGTTCCTTCTGTAGCTAACCAAGCATTCAATGTTGTTGATGATGATGGTGACAGTCTTACTTATACTTTGGTGGCTGCCCCTAGTTTTGGTTCTGTGACAATTAATAACGGAACTGGCACCTGGAGTTATGTTCCCACAACGTTTAATGTTTTAAACGGCACAGTAGACAATTTCTCATATAGAGCAAATGATGGAACTGTTAATTCCGTAGATAGAATACTTCGTGTGACTTATACTGTGAGTGATGATGCTCCAGTAAATGAATTATTAACTTCAAGTCCTACTACCGTTGTTGAAGATGTATTAACGATTATAACATTAGATTATTCAGATGAAGATAACGATAATACCGGGACAGCTTGTACGGCGACACCTACAGGGGCTAATGCTGCTAACTTAACTGTAGTTTCAGGTTGCACCTGTGACTTGGCAACACCTAGTGTTTGTACCGTCTCAGTTAAAGGTGTTGAGGACTTTGCTGGTTCGGTAGATCTTACTTATGATGTAACTAATAATGGTCTAACTTCAACTTCCTCTGCACTGACACTTACTGTTTCTGCAGTAAACGATGCTCCATTACCAAATTCTCAAGGCGTAACAGTTGCTGAAAGTGCAACCGCTGTTGCCACAACTTACGCCATTGTAGTTAATGCGGCTTTAGATCCTGAAGGAACAACTCCTTTAACTTATACAATTGTTGCGTCTCCATTAGAAGGATCTTTAATAAACTGCATGAACTTAACTGGTACTACTGCTGTCGACGATTTAACTTGTGATTACACACCTAATAGTGGAAATCTTTCTGCTTCCGGAGCTACTGCAACATTAGTAATGGGGGGAACAACCTATACCGCTGCTGCTGCAGGTGTTTTTGGAAATAGCATCACTATAGAATACGAAAATGTAACTTATATAACTGCAGGTACTGCAGTTGTAACAGTAATTGGAACAGCAATCCATATTCTCATAAATGCTACTGATGAAACTGATATAGAAATAGCAATCGCGGCCCATGCAAAGGCAAGCTTATTGGTAACTGGTGCAGGTGGAGCAGCGGTTGTCGCCGTAACTACCGCCGCAGGGCCATTGGCCGGTGGAACTTTAGCTGCCGATTCTTTTACTTATTCAGTAACTGATGGGACTACCGCATCTTTATATAATGGTGAAGTGGATATCGAAATTACTTCAGTTGATGATCAAGCTCAATTATGTGAATATTCAAAATTTAGCGTAGCTCCTGAATGTGGAGTTAATGGATGTACAGGAGCAGCAAGTCCTGTGGGAACTATTACTCCCTCGGCTATTGGTTTAACTTATTGGCATAGTGATGTCGCCGATGCTGTTTGTTATCAAAGTACAGGAGCAACAAGTGCGGACTGGGTAGCAGTAACAGGTTTTATTTCTGATCAAATTATTAATGAAAGGGATATTGTTATCATTGACTCAATGGTTGTTGATGAAGGTGGTAATGGGGCAGAAGACGCTCAAACGGTTTCGTTTGTTACGGCCACAAGTAGCAATCAAATACTCGTCCCAGATGCAAATATTAGGGTTTTTTATATAGACCTTGCCAATGAACAAGCAGATGCTGCTGTTCTAGGTGGCATTGCTGATGAAAGTGCCGGTCGTTTTAGAATAGAAGTTACACCAGTTGGAGGGCAATCTGGTACAGCAAATATAACTATCTCTGTTGAAGACAGTACTGTTACCGGGCAAGTCGATGTGACTTTTGCAGTAACGGTAAATCCTGTAAGTGCAATTCATGGAGGCTGGGTGAATATTTCTTCAGTAGGGCCTAGAGTTGATCAATTTGGAACTAATGGAGTTACTAAAACGGCTTGTACTTATAATAGGGATCAATGTGACATTGGATCTGAGTGCACCGGTACTTCTACTCCTTTAGGCTCAGTTGTTCCTGATGCTAATGGAGTTATTTTTCATGATACAACTAATGATCTTTGTTACCGATCTACTGGTACGACCAATACAGATTGGACTGCCTTTTCTTCAGTTTGCAATATTTCTCCTTCCGCGACAGCTACAGAATGTGCAGGGCTTGGAGCAAGTTGTATTGGAACGTTAAACGTTGATCCAATTAATCCAGGACATCCGTTTGCGGAATATGGCGGACCTTTAACCCCGTCAGCTGCCAATGTCTTTTTCTATGATTCAGCCAATAATGTTTGTTATAGAAGTAGAGATAACCTTGGTGCGCTTGGAGACTGGGAAGTTTACCTTCCATCGGAAACGACACTTACTTGGGAAGATTTTACAGTTTCAGGAACAGGGACAATTACTGGCTGGAACGTTTATCGACGTTTATCGACTGGAATTGCTTCACAATTTGGTGGAACAACATTACAAGATGAACCTTTTGATTTTGACGAGCCAATTAACAAAACAGTTTTAGGAAGTTCGATCAGGACCTATACTGATGATATTGTAAACTCTAGAACTTCACCGGTACCTAACACCGTTTATTTCTATGAAGTTAGGCCTGTTATTAATAGTATTTCGACTGGAACAGGTGAAGTCTTTGATCTTGTCAGACTTATTTCGCCTCCTAATAATTATGTTTTCGTTCATCGCTGGATTGTGAATAAGAAAACTTGTACGCAGATGAATTCAGCGACTATTGATCCTAGTAATAATTTTAGATGTCTGTATTCTGGGCCCGGAGAATTCGAAGATCCTCTAAATGCAGGTGTTTATCATTACGATATTCAAAATGATCTTCTAGTTGGTCAAAATGAAATAGGTTGTCCTTATAGTGCATCACCAATTTGTGATACCGCTGATGGAGCATGCG
>JBLIOB010000114.1:0-12120 GCA_047639575.1 Parvicellaceae bacterium | reverse complement strand
ACGCTTGGAAAAACGTGTGTAGATTCAAGAACTAATATAGGTTCAAACGACATTTGGACTAATTAACGCTGCAAAAATAGGCATTGCCGTTTAATTAAAGGGAAAAATGAAAATGTTATTCAGATTAATTAATGCTTTCGGCTTTCAATTAAATTCAGACATGTTGCTATAACTGTTTAGTTCAAGCAATCATCTAAATTAGGGAGTTTTAATTTTCAACTATGATTAAATCCTGATTATATTTAATCAAAATATTTTACATGAAAACTATCTTTTATTCTATTGCTTCTGTCCTAATTTTATCCTTAATCTCATGTGAAGCCGAGCAAAGAGCATCTCAAGCGCCAACTCCTGGTGTAATTGAGCTTCATGATGCTTCGGACTCCACTGAAACATCTCCAAAGGATATGCTGAAAGAGGCATATCAGCAATTCAAAGAAGGCAACGATGCAAAATCTATAGAATTAGCAAATCAAGTACTGGCTATTGGGCGAGACTCCAATAATGATACGCTGATTGGAGGAGCATTATCTTCCTTATGCAGAAATGCTCAAAGAACTTTAGATACGACTAGACTTGGAGAATTAAGTGTTGAACTTGCAGAATTAGCGGAAACATCAGGTCGGAAAGTTTGGATGATGAAACGGGCACATATGAATGCTGAGATGTGGAGGCTGGTAGGAAACATGGATCGGGCTGAAGCATTTTATGATGAAAGTATGAGTATTAGTTTCGCTTTGGACGAAATAGGAATGTACACTATTGATCATTTTAATAAATCATTTGTGGCTACCGCAAAAGGAGATTTTGAGATGGCTCGTGAGTTAATCGGCAAGTACTACGACTTAAGAGCTTTGCACAATCCGGAGAATGAAGATGCATATGGCCTGATATCCTTAGCCTATATCTTGGAACAGGAGAAGAATTATGCTGGTGCTCAAGAAGTTGCCTGTGTAACAAGAAGGTTATTTAAAGAGCAAAACATATTCCCAGAGCCACCAGATGAGCAGCCATTATTGGCAGTAGAAGCCAAATGCAAGAGCGAGCTTAATGATGATACGCTAGAAATAATTAAAGCAGAATCTGTTGATCAGTCAGTAGGCAGCTTGGTTGAGAAGTATTTGAATCTATAAGTATTCAATAAGTTTTTACATTTTCACAATTCGCTGAGATAAATTGTGCTTCAATCCTTCTGTATGAATAAAGTACATTCCTGAAGAATAAGCTGATAGGTTGATCTTAAATTGATCCGTTCCCAATCTAGTCAGGTCTGCATAATCCCAAGTTTCCAATTTTTGGCCATTTGAACTCATCAATGAGATTTTAAAATCTGCGTTTGTTTGCGTTTCAAGTTGAATGGTTAGTTCATTGTTAGACAATGGATTCGGGTATAGATTCATCGATTCTTGATTGGATTCTTGCTCTTCTATACTAACAGTGCCGGAGGAATACGCGTAAAAATCCTGAATGTACTGATTAGAGAAGTCATTGAGATTTCTGAACACGACTTTGGTGTTACTGGTTCCAGGGGTCAAATCATCTGAGTAGAAGTGCATGTAAAAGTGCTGGGTCGCGCCTGCTGGCAAAAGAAAAGTCATTTGATCAGTTGAGGAGTTGAGGCAAACATCCGCACATAAAGCAGTTGTCCAACCTAGACCTAAATTGTTTTGGTCTCGATCAATCTCTATTAAGACGTCAGAGGAAGTTGAATTGATCAGATTAGCTTCAGCGTCAATGGTAGTTCCCATTAAGCCATATACGGTGTCATTGGTTATTAGCGACATTGTAAAAGATCCGTCTGGAGTGGTTCCAGCACAAGTAACACCGTAAAGGCTGTCAATGTCACAGTAAATATCATGGCCATATACTATTTTATCAAACCATCCGTGCTTAACAAATACAGTTCCATTTGGATTGATAATGTACCCAGAGGATGGGCCTGGTCCAAAATTAGACCACCATTCATTGCAAGGTCCATCGATGTACACAGGAATGTTTAATCCTTCATTATTAATTAAGTCTTGTGCTGCCAGCTTACGATCTAAATATGTGTTGTGCTGATCCACAATAATACCTTGAGCCATGTTCGCTGATACATTTCCGTAAGTTCCTGAATTAGGACTGAAGTCATCATTTGGGTGTGCTTCCAAGTGGTAAACACCAATGATATCTACTTGACTGCTGTAATTTGCAAAGATGTCGTTATAAATTGCGACTTTGTTCCCAACATACGGACAAGTGTAGTTTAAGCCTACAATTAACACTGGTTTTCCATTTGATAGTCTTTCCGTCATGTTGATAGAATCTCCATTTAAATCGTAAAGTGTAAAATCAGGAATTGTATCTCCAGGGAAAAAGGGATAAGAATCAAATGTCATTTCTGGGCTCACCGGAATCGGATAACCGCAAATAGTATCTGCATCGTTTGGTAAGCTAGTTACTCCAATACTTGGATTCAATTGTGCGATAAGAAATGAAGGCAATGAGAATAAGATCATTAACAGAGTAGGGATCAGTTTGATTTTCATGTCAGTTAGGTCTTTAAAAAATGGTTTAACTAGCTAGTGGGGCTATTTTTTTGACTTGGACTTACTAAAGTTAAAAAGGTTTAATGACTTTTCATGTTTTTTTAAATCGCTCAGCTAACCTTGAATTAATATCCAATAATAGAATGTGAAAATTTGACGATTAACCAAGGTCCTGCCAGTTTTCTGGATGATTTAAAAGTTATGGATTTGGATATTTATCCTAACCCAACTTAAGGAGAGCTAACTATAGATTTAGAAAAAGTATCTGATCTCCTTACAATAAGGATCATCAATCTAATAGGTAAAGAAGTTAAAATTATTCAGGTACCATTCGGAGATCAAGTTAAACTTAACGTTCCAGGAGCTTTCGGAGCTTACTTTATCGAATTAAAAGTTGAAAATACGAGAAGCACTTTTAGTGTGATTAAGTAATGATCTGGATATAATACGAGCTGCAATTGTTCAAGCAATTTCCGTAATAAGGCGATTTCTAATGATTAGATTAAATTCCTTATTCTATTTCAATTAGACCGACTTACATTTGTGCCATGAAAATTCTAGTCGTTGAAGATGAAGCATCCGTTTCTTCCTTTATTAAAAAAGGATTGCAGGAACAAGGGTATGAGGTAACTCAGGCTTTCGATGGTGTTTCAGGTTTTAAACTGGCGAGCCAAACGGAACAAGACATAATTATAGTTGACGTAGTAATGCCAGGTATGAATGGCATTGACCTCTGTGGTAAGATAAGAAATGAACTTGGATTAAAAGTGCCTATTTTAATGCTTACAGCGTTAGGTACAACAGATGATGTTGTGCTCGGACTAGAGTCTGGAGCGGATGATTATTTAACTAAACCATTTAAATTTCAAGAGCTATTAGCTAGAATTCGAGCTTTATCTAGACGAAGCAACGGGAGCGAAAGTACAGCAGCTAAATTATTAGAAGCAGATGATCTTACATTGAATTTAAGAACAAAGGAAGTGCATAGAGGAGGTAAAGAAATTGAGCTTACAGCGAGAGAGTTTAAGTTCCTTGAATACCTCTTAAAGAACAAGAACATTGTAGTTTCTCGTGTAGATATTTTAGAAAATGTTTGGGAGGTTGGCTTTGATTTAGGAACCAACGTAATAGATGTCTATGTCAACTACCTGCGAAAGAAAATTGATGCTGGTTTTGAGGACAAATTAATCAAGACAGTAATTGGAATGGGATATGTAATTAAAGACAGGACATGAAGATTAGAACGAGGCTTTCGCTAACCTTTTCTTTTATTGCAAGCTTTATCTTCATTGCTTTTGGGGTCACTATTTATTTTTTCTCATCAACTCACCGAGAAAACGAATTTGACAGCCGGATTATTGCTAGGGTAGGTATTACCGAAAACTTTTTCTTGGAGAAGAGCTCCTATAGTCCAGAAGAATACAACAAGATTAAAGATCAATTTTTACACACATTACCAGAGGAGACAGAAGAAGTAATAGAAGTTGTTTCTGGAAAAGTTCCTGCTTTTAAATACCAATATGCTGAGAAGTTAAAAACTAAGATGTTAGGTAATAATGATTACTACTTTGAACATAACGAAAGTCAAGGTCATAGTAAGTTCTTTGAGATTAGAGGCAAGAAATATTTGGTAATCGTAACGGCAAAAGACGTTAGTGGTTTACAGAACCTGTCTTTTCTGAAATACACTATTCTTCTACTGGTGTGCATTGGTGTGCCTTTGGTGTTCTTGGGAAGTTTTTTGATTACGAAAAGAGCGCTTTTACCAATTTCCATAAAAATTCGAAAAGCAGATAAGATTGGAGCGGAAAGTCTTCATCTTAGATTAACAGTACATAATCCAGACGATGAGATTGGAGAATTGGCTATAGCGTTTAATCGATTGCTAGATCGTCTGCAAGACTCGTTTGATTCACAGCGCTTGTTTATTTCTAACGCTTCTCATGAGATTAGAAATCCACTAACTGCTATAATGGGAGAGGCAGAGGTTGCTTTGAGCAAAGCGCGATCGCAGGAGGAGTATGTAGATTCATTGCAATCTATTATGCTAGAAGCAGAACGATTAAATTCAACGGTAACTAATTTACTTCAGTTGTCCAAAGTATCAGGTAAAGGCGACCAGCTTAGCTTTGAAAATATTCAATTTGTTGATTTTATTGAGCAAAGTATACTCACTTACGGGTTTTCAAATCAAGAAAACAACATTTCATTTAACCATAGCCTGGGAAGTCAACGAAACCCTGCTCTCGTTAAAGGAAATACAGGTCTATTGAAAACTATGTTGGTTAATTTATTGGACAATGCCTGCAAATTCTCTTCAAATAAACCGGTTGAAGTTCGATTGGCTGAGCGCGATGAGCTCTTAATTCTAGAAATTATTGATTCGGGGATTGGAATTTCGAAAAAGGACCTAGATAATATCAAAAAACCATTTTACAGAGGTAAAAATACCCTTAGAACGAAAGGTTCCGGAATTGGACTGACTTTAACAGCTAAAATCATTGAATTGCATCATGGGTCATTAAAAATTGATTCCACTTTACATGAAGGAACCCACGTTACAGTTGAGATTCCACGTTTGGAATTGAAAAATTAGGTAATTCTAATCTGATTTTAATGTCGAATTAATCTCAGCTTAATACTCCTGCTTTATTCTTGCATTGAATTAAAAAGTTCAATTGTGAAAAAGAATCGACACGGGATTTTCTCAAATTTAAAAAATGATTTACCAGCTAGTGTAGTTGTGTTTTTCGTTGCATTACCTCTTTGTTTAGGTATTGCTTTAGCAAGTGGGGCACCGTTACTTTCAGGGTTAATAGCCGGAGTAATTGGAGGAATTGTAGTAGGCTCTATTAGTAAATCTTCCTTAGGAGTAAGTGGCCCGGCAGCAGGTCTTGCAGTAATCGTTCTGGGAGGAATCGCTGATTTAGGAAGTTTTGAAGCTTTTCTAGTGGCAGGCGTAATTGCCGGAGTTCTTCAAATAATATTTGGACTCCTGAGAGCAGGGAAATTAGCAATGTTGTTCCCTTCATCAGTAATCACAGGTATGCTAACCGGTATAGGAATCATTATTTTCCTGAAACAAATACCTCATTTATTCGGTTATGACGCTGATGTAGAAGGCGATTTCGCGTTTTTTCAGCAAGACGGTGAAACCACTTTTTCTGAATTCGGCAATATTTTTAGGTTCTTTAGTCCGGGTGCGATCGTGCTATCTGTCATCTCTTTGGCAATTCTAATTATCTGGCAACTTAAACCGATACAGAAAAATAAAGTTCTAAGTATCATTCCAGGACCGCTATTGGTAGTTGTCTCTTCCATTTTATTAGCATTGTCTTTTGGTGAAACAGGCATGTTTGCTATTAGTTCAGAACATTTTGTAAATATTCCAATAGAAGATAGTTGGGCTGGAATGGCTCAACATATTAAACTACCAGCTTGGGAATATATTACCGATTATAGAGTTTGGACGCTTGGTGCTGTAATCGCATTGGTGGCTAGCGTTGAAACATTACTTTGTGTTGAAGCAACAGATAAGTTAGATCCACACTATAAACACAGTACACCAACTAATCGAGAATTAATCGCGCAGGGAATAGGAAACGTTATGGCCTGCATGATTGGTGGAATTCCAATTACCCAGGTTATCGTTAGAAGTTCTGCAAATATTCAAGCAGGAGGGAGGACTAAAGCTTCAGCAATTCTGCACGGAATACTTCTTTTGGTGGCGGTATTATTGATTCCGTTTTTGTTAAATATGATTCCAATCGCGGCTCTAGCTGCGGTATTAACAATAGTAGGATATAAATTGGCAAAACCATCTACGTTTATAAATATGTACAAGCAAGGATGGGTTCAGTTTGTTCCATTTATTGCTACGGTAGTGTTTATGCTATTTACTGATCTATTAAAAGGGGTTGCAATTGGATTTGTTATTTCCGCTATTTTCATTCTCTTCAAAGCTTATGCAAACTACATAGAAGTAAGCAAGGCGGAAAAGGACGGAACACTAGGGTCGAAATTTAAGCTCTTTTTCCACAAAGCATTTGGAAGCTTCATGGAAATAAGTAACTCCGAAGTTAAAGGAACTCAAACGATGAAAATTAAGCTCATCAACAACGTTACTTTTCTAAGCAAATCGAAGCTACTTTCACAATTTAATAAAGCTCCAGAACATTCTATGGTGATTGTGGATACAAGGCAGGCGCATTACATGCACCCGGATATCTACACCATGTTGGAAGAATTTGAATTACTAGCCTTGCACAAAAAGGTGCGGTATGAAGTAATTAAGGAAACTGAAGAACTGAAGAACTGAAGGAAACCAAGGAAAATATACCTGAATCTATGATCTGATGAGCGCAAAAGGTAGAAAAACAAAGATTTTAGTTTTAATGGACTTAAGTACTCACTCATATGAGGCACTCAAGTACACCATTACAATGGCTAAAAACTTGAATTGTGAAATACGTCTTTTCAATGCGTTTGCACCAGGGGATATAGTGAAAAGTGAAAGTCAATCAGTTAGTCTACAGGAACTTCAAAAAAAGAAGATGAAGTTAGAGGATACTTTTTCCTCCATTGTAGAAATTATTGAAGCAGAAGGCATTGCCACTTCTTATAATTACAAGTTAGGTCCAATACGGGATTCAATTCAGCAGGAGATAAGTTCTTACGCTCCTGATTTGATCGTTATGGGCGTTGAGAAAAGCTTAAAGAAAGGTAAGTTGGGTCAGTTTATATTAAACACTTTTAAAGGAGACGTACTTTTTGTAAATGCTGCTCACGAGTTTAGTGAAGACGTTCGAGTGTGCTTCGTTAATTTAGAGCAACCGGCCAATCAGTATAATTTTGATTTACTGAAAGAGATTAATGAATGTACGAACTCGACTTTGAAAATTGTCCAAACTAACGGACTTAAAGATACACTGGAAGGGCTTAAATCGATTGAAAGTGCGGAGGTTTATGATATAGCTCCAACCGCTAATGGAAATAGGCGTGTGGGTCCAACAGAAATTGCAGATGATATTATAGATTCTATTTCAAAATTCGAAAGCAGCTTGTTGTGCCTAGGTAATTATTCAGAACCAAAAAGCATGCTTCAAAGAATGTTTGGTTCAAAGCAATTGAAAACTGAAATAATCAAACAATCAAAAGGCCCTGTATTGATGCTGGGAACAAAGTGATTCTTTGATCGAAATTATTGTGAATCGTTAATATTAGCTCCAATTAAGAAATTGCAAGTTGTCAAGTTTATAATTTGTACTGATAATATGGTAGGCACAGATTAACTTCAAGACATTTCAAGTTAATCTCAAATATTTGAAATACCGGCACTTTCTATTTTCATCTAAAATAATTAGCATATATTTTTGGGGCCGTTTAGAAAACAAAGTTAAAAGAAGATGAAAGAAAAATTGGAAGAAGGTTATGGTTTCCTATTTGAGCAAGAACTTCTTGATGAAATTCTTCAAGAAGGTTTTATTAAATCTGTAATTGCTGATGATCAGTTAATTAACATTGGAGATTATGTAAAGCATATGCCCTTATTACTTTCTGGATCGATTAAAATAATGAGAGAAGATGATGATGGAGATGAACTATTACTCTACTATCTAGAAAGAGGGGATACATGTGCTATGACTATGACTTGTTGCATGGGTGAATCAAAGAGTGAAATCAGAGCCATCGCAGAACAAGATACCGAGTTAATAATGATACCCGTTCAGTTCATGAGTGAATGGATTTCTAAATACCAATCCTGGAAATCGTTTGTGTTCGAAAGTTACAATAGCAGACTTTCTGAAATGCTTTCTGCAATAGACAGCTTGGCATTTGACAATATGAGTGAAAGGGTGTTAAAGTTCTTGAATGACAAGGTCAAGATTACCGGTGATACCACTTTAGATTTAACTCATCAGGAAATTGCACATGATTTGCATACATCTAGAGTTGTAATTTCTAGGATTCTAAAGGTTATGGAAAAGCAAGGTGAAATCAAACTTTTTCGAAATCGAATTCAGCTCTTAAGTTTTTAACATCAGTTTACCTTCAATTAAACAAGATCTCGTCTCTTTTTGTTGTGTAACAAATGCTACTGTGGGAGAAAAAACCACTTTGTAGTTTTGTAATATGAATCAAAAGAAGCGTGTACTGAAAGTTGAACAAATTTACACAGGTTGTCTTTCACAGGGAGCATATTATATTGAAAGCAATGGAGAGGCAGCTATTATAGACCCTTTAAGAGAGGTGCAACCATATATCGACTTAGCTGCAAGACGAAATGTAACTATAAAGTATATTTTCGAAACGCACTTTCATGCTGATTTTGTAAGCGGACATGTAACATTATCTGAAAAGACAGGCGCGCCAATTATTTATGGGCCTAACGCAGATCCTAATTTTGAGGTAATTATTGCCGAGGACCTGCAGGAGTTTCAATTAGGTGATGTAAAAATTCGGGTACTACATACACCCGGGCACACAATGGAAAGTACATCGTATCTGCTTCTAGATGAAAACGGAACAGCGCATTCAATTTTTAGTGGTGACACCTTGTTTTTAGGCGATGTAGGTAGGCCAGATCTTGCGCAAAAAGCAGCTAATATGACTCAAGAGGATTTGGCTGGAATTCTTTTTAATAGCCTCCGGAATAAGATTATGACTTTACCAGATCATACAATTGTACTACCCGGACATGGGGCAGGATCAGCTTGTGGTAAAAGAATGAGCAAAGAAACAACTGGTACCATAGGTGATCAAAAGAAAACAAACTATGCTCTGCGGGAAGACATGAGTAAGGCAGAGTTCATTAAAGAAGTAACGGATGGATTATTAGCTCCACCTGCATATTTCCCGCTTAATGTAAAGTTGAATAAAGAGGGATATCAAGATGTCGAAAAAGTTATAGAAAATGGTGCAAACGCACTTAATGCCGAGTGGTTTGAAACATTGGCAAATAAAGTAGAAACAATCGTTATTGATGTTCGTCATGAGAATGATTTCGCTAAAGCGCATATCCCTAGATCAATTTTTATTGGTGTAGACGGAGGATTTGCTCCTTGGGTAGGAACATTACTTCAAGATATAGAACAGCCAATTTTATTGGTTACTGACGAAGATAGGTTAGAAGAGGTACTAACTAGGCTTTCCAGAGTAGGCTTTGATAATGTTCTAGGTTATTTGGAGGGTGGGTTTGAAAGTTGGAAGGCAGCAGGGAAAGAAATTGATTCGATAGAGACCATCTCATCTTCAGATTTTTCTATTTTGAATAAAGCAAAGTACCTGAATGTATTTGACGTTAGAAAAGAAGTTGAATATCAGTCTGAGCATGTTTTGAGTAGCATTAATACTCCGTTAAATCAAATTAACGATCATATTAATAGTTACTCTATGATGGAGAAAAATTATTTGCATTGTGCGGGAGGATACCGTTCAATGATTGCGAATTCTATCTTGAAATCAAGAGGGATTCACAATGTGGTAGATATAGTAGGTGGCTTTGATGCCATTAAAAACACCGATGCTGCTATTAGCCAAGACGTTTGTTCAAGTACAGTTTAACATATAAAATATACAAAATGGGAATTTTCACGAAATTGAAGGAGTCTTTAGGAAGTCCAGAAATTGACTATGCAGAGCTTATTGTGAATGGAGCCGTCATTGTTGACGTAAGGAGTAAAGCTGAGTTTGAAACTGGTCATGCGCCAAATAGTATCAACATGCCACTGCAAAGCCTTGGATTAGAGCTTAAATCACTAAAAGGTAAAACCGTGATATTGGTTTGTCGATCTGGAGCAAGAGCTGGTCAAGCTAAAGCACTTTTATCTTCAAATAAAATCACAGCTTACAATGCTGGTCGCTGGCAAAAACTGAGTTAATTAAAAGAGTCTAATGTGTTTGCGTAATACGCGAGTATAAACGAGAATTGTTTTCCCAGTTAGCTGATTTCGACTAACTTAATTCCATGAATAAAATAACCCTACTGTTTTTGGCTTTTGTGACGAGCTTTTCAATGTATGCACAAGAAACTGATCCGCTTGAAAAAGTGAGCGTTTATGAATGTTTAAAACAGGATCGAACCACTTTTATAAAGCAAACAGAAGTTAGTATATCTGATTGGTTCAGTTATATTTTTGATCTTCACATAGAAGACTGGGAATCAGACGAGGAATTTGATGTGTCTTCAATGTTTCCAGATTCAATAGCGGATATAAACAAACCGATATATGAAATCTTCAAACGAACTTGGCCCGGTGATTTTGATGCTAAAGCAAAATGGCAGACATCAATTGTGTCGTTTCCATTGTACTTAACAAAAGAAGAGAAGAAAAAGAAAGACTACGAAAACCTTTTGAGCATGCCGTTAACAGGTTTAGCTTATTCGGATGTAAATAAATTTCTTAAATGGAAAGGTATAAAGCTCGATGAATTTAGGGATCCAGAAGGGGATCGAGAGTATTACCACCAAGTTTCATTGGTTTCGGTGGCAATGTATGATACGTTAATCCAAAATGCAATAGAGGCTAGACGAAGTGTGAAAGATAAAGAAGGAAACCTAACAGTAGTAGGGGATAGCGCAAATACTTCAGGATGCTTTCTTTATAATTTTAAAGGTTCAGCAAATTGCGCTGCATCGGCAGGAAGGCTAAAAATGTACGGAACGTTAAAAGGACCGGTGGGAGTGACCTCTTATATGCCGGACGTTAATGGCTTTTATAATCTATTAGGTAATGTAGCTGAAATGACAGAAGTAGAAGGTGTCGCCAAAGGCGGGCATTATGAGATTTATGCAAGCGAGATCTTAAAGAATAAAGAACAGAAATACGAAACAGGAGATGTGTTAATTGGGTTTAGATATTGGGTGAAACTGATTGAAAAATAGAATCTTAGAAGTGTGCTGCTGTGGCCAGCAGCTGTGTTGTGTAACAAATCCAGTCTTCAAATTGTTATATAAATACCATGAAAAGACTCATTCCCATAACACTCATTTTAATTCTATTCGCCTGTCAACAGGAAACTCCATTGAATCAAAGTGCCAATTCACACTATTTCGAAGTGGACGGCATTTTGGTAAGCTCAATTTATCTACCATCATCTTTTACTCCTGATGGTGACAACGTGAATGAGTTTTTTAGCCCTCTTATGATTGGAATTGATCAATGCTCTTTCAGCATTTATAGTAAAAGCCAGCTTATTTATAACTCGGATCAACTTTATCCATCTTGGGATGGAAGGATTGCTGGTAGAGTTCCACAGAGCGGAATTTATACATGGAAACTAACTGCTTTAGACACGATTGATAACAAGTATGATATGGCCGGGGAAGTGAACTTACTTCTCTAAAACTCTAGATATTTATCATGAGGAGCCTTTTTCCAGAATCTATAAGCTAACGAAATCTCATGAGATCCGCCAGTTCCAGAGCCTAAGCGGCTAACCGTTAGGTCATAGGAATAATAAGTTCGAATCTTTGCACCTTCAAAGCCTACAGTGCCTAAAAAGGCATCCTTATTACGATAACCAAGTCCAAGTACAAAATCATTCGCTCGAGCAAAACAAGACAGGTTTAAATTTGAGAAATTATCTTGCC
>JBLIOB010000113.1:0-12279 GCA_047639575.1 Parvicellaceae bacterium | reverse complement strand
CGCTTTCGTACATAATGAAAAGATCTAAAAAATAAGTCTAAACTTTTCAGATTGGAACTCGTACCATCATGAATATGAAATACCTGATTTACATTTTACTTTTATTAATCCCCGTTTCTAGTATTGCCCAATACGGTAATAAAGAACGAATGTATTCAGGCTATACAGTTGTAAATCAAGGGTTAGAATCGAGTCGTGCTCAACTCAATCGGCTGGGAGATAAGATTTACTATGACCTTACGTTAAAATTTCAAAACGAAGGAGATTCTGCCAAAGCGGAATTTGATTTGGGAATGGAGATTCGAGATTCTTCGGCCATGATAATTAAGTACATCAACGAAATGAAGGTGCTGTTAATCGCAAAATGCGAGGATAAAAAACGAAGTGAGATAGAAGCAGATGACACGATAATTAGTTTGAAGTACCTCAAAAACTTTGATGATTATACGATTCCGAAAAAGATCTTATTTGGCGATAATTACTACGACTCTAAAAAGGGAGAGTTTACTGCTCATGACTTGGGTGGATTGTTAAAAGATTATGGAAAATTGATGGATAGTGTTTGGGTAGATGAAGACGCAAAAGAAATGGCAGTTGATCATTTATCTTTAGTTAGAAGCTGGGGCTGGAAAAACGATCTTTTTAAAGAGAAGCCTTTGGTCGCTATTATTACTTCCCTTTCTAAACTCCAATTGGATGTTAAAATGCAAGAGCAGGCGGCTGTCCGTCACCTGATTTCTAGGTAATCATTGCATTATGGTCACTAATGTCAGTTCGCAAGTCCTTGGTCAAGTAAAAAGTTTGGCATTATTTTTAATCTGTATATTCACGATAATCCAATAATGAAGGGACTACTAGTTATATTCATATTGTTCTTGTGCTTGCCAGTAATTGGACAAGAAAGGAAGATTCGCTTTGATGCGAAACTTACTGCGGTTGAAGCATCTAAGAAAATTCCCGTTGCAACAGTTTCGCTTTTCGTTGGGAATAAAAAGGTGGATTCCACAGTTACTCAAAATGGAAGGTGCGTTTTTAACCTAAAAGAAAACATTGTTTACAAGATTGAGTTTAGTAAATCTGGCTACGTATCTAAGTTCTTACTATTGGAAACCACAGATATCCCTGACAAGGCGAAGAAGAACATGACGGTTAAAGTTGAAATGACCTTATTTACAATGAAGCCAGGTCTTAAAGTTGATTTTTTAAAAAAGAAACCAATCGGGATTGCTAAATACGAAGACGTTTACAAGAAAATTAAATGGGACCCGGAGTACACTAGGGCAATAGAAGAAATGATAATTCATGCAACACTAGAGTATCACGATAAGTCAAAAGTAGATCCTCTTCTTGTTAAGCCTGATTCAACCAAAACGAATTAATAAATTATAAACCGACTCCCCCCAAATTTTAACATCAACTAAAAGTCAAGGAAGAGCCGGAATCAACCAAAGTTTTAATGAACAGGAACAGCTGCTAGTGTATTCAACGCACTAGCTCTTTTAATTAGGTCTAACAGCTCAAGTTGAGGAGGAGAATTGTCAATAGATGCTTTCGTCATGATGGTTAATTGCTCATAAGAAAGATCACCTTTGTACTGTGAATTTTTCAGTAACATTCCAAATGCTCCGGTACAGGCAGCTAATTGAAAGTCTTTCGATGCTGAAGTGAATTCTTGACGATTGTCTTGAACCACATCACTGATCTCAACACTCTTGTCACCTTTTGGGTGTTTGAATCTAAGTTTAACAGTAAGTAGTTCACTCGTACCTTTAGCCAAATCATTGATGCTAGTTGTTTGGTACTTTAATTCTTTAGAAGCATTTAATACGTTTGCTGGAGTCACTTCATAGATTGCGGTAACACTATGACCTGCACCTAATTCCCCAGCATCTTTTGCATCATTAACAAAATCTTCGTTTGCCAATGCTCTGTTTTCATATCCGATCAGCCTATACGATTGAACTTTTGCAGGGTTAAATTCTACTTGAATTTTCACATCTTTTGCTATGGTTAAAAGAGTTCCAGACAGGTTCTCTACCAGCGTGTGATGTGCTTCTCTTTCAGAGTCGATATAGAAATAGTTTCCATTTCCATTATTGGCCATTGCTTCCATACTGGCATCTTTTAAATTACCCATTCCGAATCCTAGTACCGTAATGTCAATTCCTTTGTTCCTTTTTTCTTCCATCAATTTCACCAATTGATCCTGATTTGAAACACCAACATTAAAATCACCGTCTGTGGCTAGAATTATTCTGTTGTTTCCTTTAGACATTAAGTGCATTTCAGCTTGTTGATATGCCAACTCAATTCCACCCGCCCCATTTGTAGAGCCAGCAGCGTATAAGTTTTCTAATCGGTCAAAAATGAATTGTTTGTTATCACAGCTAGTTGGAGGTAGCACTACCCCAGTGGCTCCAGCGTAAGTAACGATAGAGACAAAATCGTTTTCACCGAGGTTGTTCACCATCATTTTAAACGACTTCTTTAATAATGGAAGTTTATTATAATCATTCATTGATCCAGAAACATCTAATAAGAAAACCAGATTGTTGGCAGGCATCTCGCTTATTTTAACTTCCAAACCTTGAAGGCCAATTCGTACTAATCTATTGTCGTTGTTCCATGGGCATTTTGCCACTTCCGAATTAATCGAAAAGGGTTTGTTTTTTCCTGGAGCTTCGTATTTGTAATCGAAATAATTAATCATTTCTTCAATTCGAACTGCATCTGGAGTTGGAAGTTGGTTCTGTTGAATGATTCGTCTAATGTTTGTATAAGAGGCGTTGTCAACATCAATTGAAAATGTTGAAAGTGGCTGTGTAATAGCGGTTAAAAATTTGTTTTCAGGTACATGGGCATACTGTTCATTTCCTACATTTTGCTCTAAGTTCAGCGGGTGAAATCCTTCCTTAGGAACTATCTCATCATTTATTTGTCCATTATCATAGTGGTAAGGCTCACTAACGGACTCTTCTGTTAAGTAATAATAATCTTCAGATTTGTTATAAGCATTATGGTCTGTACTGTTTGATCCGCCACACTGTACAAATACAATAGATAATGAGGCTAACCCGAATAGGATTACTTTGGAGTATTTACTTGGTTGATTTTTCATGTGTTCTAATTATTAGTTGATGTTATTTAATAGGTTGATTCGATGTCTTGAGGCTAATTTTTCTAGCTCGTCTTTTTTTAATCGCTCGTCTGACAAAAAACCAAACGATAATGCCAATTATTAGGAATGGCCAAAGGTTGGTTAGCCCGACAAAGAAGAGTACAAACCCATCCCAGCCGTTTTCAAAACCATTACCGAACTTATGGGCGTAGCCTTGTCTTGGCCCTCCTGGAATTTCAACATAACAGGTTACGATAAGAGAGCTAAAGCCAACTCTATTGTTGAGATACTTAAGTCTACCCTCTAATGATTCAATATCAGCTCTGAGGTAAGAAATTTGCTCTTCAATTTCTAATATCTCGCTTACCGTATTCGCTTTTTGAAGCAGGTCTCGATATCGTTGTTCCGTTTCTTTCTTTGTTTTAACTCGAGCAGAAAGGTCAATGAATTCCTCAGTAACATCTTGAGCGGAAATGTTTTTGCTGTCAAAATGATCAACTCCTTCCCCAATTTTATTAATTAGTGCTTCGAAGTTTTTTGCAGGAACACGAATGGTGAGATATAGTTGGTCTTTATAGGTGTAATGTGTTTCATCTTCTGATGAATAATAACCGTTGAGTTCTTTTACGATTTGGTCGATTCTTGATTTTGTATTAGTCAAACTATCCGTTTGAAATTCTACACTGCCAGATTTAATTATTTTAGGTTGAGTTTCCGTTAGGTCTGAAGGGACTTCCTTTCTGTCTAGATTATAGTTGTCGTCACCTTCGTCATACTTAGTATAATCCTCTGTCGTTGCTATTTCGGTGATTAGATCATTTAGTTCTGAGTAACCAGCATTTGATTCAAAATTTTCTGATCCTTCGCTACAACTGTTAAACAGAGCAAGGAAGGCTATTGGGAATAGTAATTTACGCATGGCTTGTGGTTGATTAAGGGTAATGGAGTAAAAAAGAATTCTTCCAACATCATCCGTTTAGAATAATGCTAGAAGAATTAAGTTGATTTCTAGTTTCTAGTAGATACTACTTCTGAAACTACTTTTTCATCTGGAACAAGATCTGTAGAGTCTATCCCTGCATCTGTCGAATCTTCATTAACTGTTGTGTCAATTATTGGTTCGTTCGCGTCTGGGTTTGGAACTTCGATTCGTAAATTGTCGCTATCTGTTGGGTCTAATTCACTTGTGTCAACTGAACAAGACACCATTGCTACTGAACCTATTACTGCAAATACTAATATTAACTTTTTCATGTTTTAAAATTTTAATTGATTTTGATAGTTGATTCAATTCGTAATGAGATAGTAACCCGTTAAAAAAATAAAATGTGAAAGTGGGTGACCTTTGCAATTCAAGTTGGATTAACCTTGTTAAAGCCGTTTTCTAGCGAGCATAAAAAAAGGGCCAATCATGTTCTGAAGGCCCTATTGCATTTGCAAAAGTTCTTTTATAAATCAAAGAGTAGTCATCAGCTCTTTTAGATCTGCTAAACTGGAGATTCTCTTTTTTATCGGCTTTAATTCAAAACTATCTTTACCCGCATTCCTCGCATTCCGATACGATTTGGCACTACAAACCGCAACTCGATTGTCATCTAAAACGGCAATAATCGCTTGGTCATGGCCTTTAGCCGACATGAATTCAGCCCACCTAGAACCCATTTTGTTGGTGACTAGATCGTCTGTTTTGTCCACAAAGTATATTCGTTCAGAAAATAATATTTCGTGATCTTTCATGGTGAATTGTGCGTCAAAAATTTCGTTGCCAGCAGCTAACCAGTTCTTTTTAGCGGTGTCCCAATTACATGCTCCGAACGTTCTTATTTTAAATGCTCTTAGAATGTTCGCCTGCATTTCTATGGCTTCTTCTCGTTTCTTTTGTTCAAGAATTACATCATTCAAATTATCAATATTTGAATTTAGCTGAGCAAGAAACTCGCCCCGATCACCTACAACGTAAGGAGAAGCTTTAAAATCAAATTTCTTACGATTACTTTTTAAATGGATAATGTAATCTCCTTTTGAGGCATCTATTGTTTCTAAAGTGATGTCACGCCATCGTTCTTTGAAGACCCACTTGTTTTTAAAAGGGTCCAATTTCTTTTGATTTCCAGAATAGATCCATTTGATTTTACTAAAAGGCTTGAGTTCTGGATGAGCGGAATAGTTAATATTGAAATCGATGAGGTTGTTATCCTTGAACTGTTCCATTTGAACCACTTTACGTTCATTCGGTTTCGGATCACTTTGACCTAAGTAGCTCCAGTTTTTATTTGCCGAGTCCAGCTCGTAAAAGTTGTATTCTTTACCATCTTTAAAAGAGGCCATTTCTACATCAATAAATGCGTCTTTACCAATTGCTAGTTCCTGCCCTTCCAAGTTAGCCGTCATCGTAAACATGCCAGCTGTTATAAAATTGCCAACTCCCGCACTGTCATAAGTCATGGGAATTCCACTTGCAATTACATCGGCCATATCGTGGTATTCCTTAAATACCAACTCAGCTTGTTTAGTAATTGGTTTTCCGTTTTGGTCCACAATGGCGTTTTTCGGAATGAAAATTCTAGTTCCTGTAGGAGTAAATACTTCATTGTCTACAGTTGGATTAAAAGAAAATGAATGAACAGGTACATCCACTCCTTCAAAAGGAGGGTTTATAAAAGAAGATTCTTCAACAACGGTTTCTGTCGTTCCACAGGAGAGGTAAATAACCGAGATAGCGGCTATCATAATAATTGAGGTCAGTTTTAAATTCATAATGTTTTGGTTTAGTCTAGTTCGTAAGTATGCTTAATGAGTTTGTTGCTTTCAACACTTAGCCACATAAATGATCTGTTGTATTTGTTGTAAACAAGAGAGAAGCCTTTGTCGATTAATTTGTCGTTAATATAAATGGCACCTCCGCTTGGTACGGCTATATCTCCTCCGCTCTCACTAAACATAATGGGCTGTCGTCCTGAAATATTATAGGGGCCATAAAGATCTTTTGAAGAACTAGTTGCTAGAAAGCTCTCCCGGTTAATCATCACCTTGGCGTACCAATGCTTTTTATTAGCTGCATAGATAGGAGTTACGTTATAGTCGGCACGTTGCTCTGTTATCAACTTTCCATTTTTATAGGATAAAGCAGTATCTCCTCGATGGATATTAACTGTCCAGTCTTTTGGGTAATTCTCGATATTGAAACTTGATACATCCGCGTACTCTGTAAGCTCATTGTTAATGTAAAGCCTCTTTTGGTTGTCCAAATAAGCATAGCAGTTAGCACTGCCTTGCAAGAAAGCTCTGTTCATTTCGGCAGCAGGGGTTACTGTTTTACCATGATATAGAATTTGGTATGGAAAATCATTTAATTGACTTTTATCAAATCCATGCACAAACTCTTTTACCGACAATGCCATATGTTTGGCGGATTTTAACCGACTCAATTTGTTTTGACTTTCATACAACAGAAAGGTTCCGATTTCTCCTTCTTGTGTGGTGATTTTGGTTGGAACAGTAAATTGGGCTTTAAGTGTTTTCTTCTCAGCCGTAGTCATGTTTTCTCTTGGAAAAACAAACTCCTCTCGTAGCCAAGAGTCGTCTTGATAGACCTGCATGTTGCCGATGTATGCCCCGGTTGCGGTAGCTGCGCCATTGGCTTGTAATATTTGCCCAGGAACGTCTTTGTATGGCTTATCAGTGATATACCATGATTTATCAGTTTCATAAGCGAGTGCGCGATTTTTAAAAGGACCATACTCTTTTCCTTTTACGGTCGTGTAATATTCGCTTTCGCCTGGCTTTTGGTATGAATAAGAAACGAGCTTCCCTTCACCATAGGGTCTACGATAAGTTAAATAGTCAAAAGGCCCAATCTCTTTTCCATTTACATTAATGTATTGGCTGCTATCTCGCTCAAACGTAAAGTATATTTCACTTTTGTAAATAGCAATTAGCCGTACTTTTTGATAAGGCCCATAGTTTTTTCCTTTTGGAATCCACTTGACGAATTCTTCTTTGTCCTTAGTGTACTTGAATCCTCTCATTCGGTCTCCACCGCCTCTTGAACTAAGGCGATATTCCGTTCTAATTTGATCATAGGGACCGTATTTTCTTCCCGTTGCTAAATCTTTGATGTAGTTCTTTTTGTCAGCAGTTTCTGAATATTCCATCGTCTGTTTTCCAAATTTTGGATATTTTGTAGGTCCACTTCTGCGTTTGTTGATGTGGTGAAAAAAGTTTTTGTCCTGAATGGTAACGAACTCACATTGAACTCCGTCAAAACTTAATTCGAGAACAGATTCGTCAGCATATAAAGCTTCACCATTTCTGAACTTGTAAATGGTTTCTTTTGAGTGTTGAGGTCTAACTGTAATGGTGGTTTGAGACCATCCGATGCCAGTAATTACCAGCATTGATAAGGTTATGAATACGCGCATAATTATTGGTTTAGGAAGTAGGTTGCAGAAATAGTTGAATAAGAATGATTTTGATAATGACTGTTGAGTCCATGCGGAAATGCTTTTGCGCTCTGCCATTTGATGATTTCTGATTTTGAAGATTCAAATCCATAATTATAAGCAGCTGATAGAAACTCAATATTGTTCGGCCCGAGATCATGCTTTAAGTTGAGGTAAGTAACCATACAACAGATGTACTTAATCTGCCAGTTCGATTCAGCTAACCGTTCTAATCTTTCTTGTTTAGCGTTGCCTGAATAATTAAAAACATTTTGGAAATCTTCAAGTCCAGTATATGAGCTTGCCAACAGTTCAATACGTTTGGCAAAACTTGGTTTCATTTGAAATTCTCCAATCGAAAAATCAAATAGTGAAGTGCTATCATTAAGGTTGAAATAGGTTAATGCGCTAGTCTCAACTTCATCACTGAAAGCAGAATATCTACACGCCTCAGGAAGTCCGATTGCTAAAATTGTTGAACCATCTAAACAATATTGATTGGCAATTTCATCGCTTAAATTGGAAATAGAATTACAGTAGTCAACTCCTTTTTCATATTCTAAAGGGAATTGATTTTGATAGGAATTATTTAGGCATAAAAAGCCTAATACCATGCTTAAAGCTAGTGTAGTTTTCATTAATTAGGGATTACGGAATTATGGGGGCGTTGATGTCATAACTATCAGAATTTGCATTGGTTACAATTCCTGTCAGCGATATTGCAAATCAAATCCCTTGTTTTGTTATCTTTGAATCCCTTCAGCCCCTTTGGGGTTTGGTTTTTAACGAATTTGCAAGGTGAGATTAATCTTTAATTTAATTTTTGTCGTAATTCTATCATTGTCTGCGTCAGGCTTCAACGTGGACTCCCATGCTTATTACGTGAGTATTTGTACGATAGATTACAATAAATCAAACCAAAGTCTTGAGTTAACTTTTAAGTTAACTGCGCATGATTTAGAAAAGTCGTTTTCAACATCTCAAGAGTCAGAGTTGCGGCTTGGGTCAGCCAAAGAACACAAGGAAGCAGATAAATTATTAGCTGCTTATATCAATGATCATTTCACCCTTAACTTAGTTGATGTAAGAATGAATTTAAAGTACGTTGGAAAAGAAGTTGAACTTAACGAATCCCTTTATTTATATTTTGAAATTGAGAATGTGGGATCCCTCAATGGATTAAAAGTGAAGAACAATATACTTGTTGAGCAATTTGAGCAACAAGAAAACATCCTTCATTTGAATGCTGGAAGTAAGCATGCAAGTGTCGTATTTAACAGAAGTATCACAAGCAAGGAAATAACTTTACAATGAGAATATTAGCTATAGCAATTA
The DNA here is from genome assembly GCA_047639575.1 of Parvicellaceae bacterium. Classification (GTDB taxonomy): domain Bacteria; phylum Bacteroidota; class Bacteroidia; order Flavobacteriales_D; family Parvicellaceae; genus JBLIOB01. The sequence continues at coordinate 3,384 of JBLIOB010000113.1, read as the reverse complement.
TTGTTTTAATCGCAGGGCAAGCGTCAGCTCAATTTGTGAATATTAATGATAACAAGTTTAAGCAGTTGAAAGAAGAGATGGCAACGCCAAACGTCTATCGAACTGCTGGGGGTGCTCCAGGTCACGCTTATTATCAAAACACTGCAGATTATACAATGGACATTGAAATTAACGATGATCAGCAGAAATTAACTGGTGAAGAAACAATCGTTTATACCAATTATAGTCCTGATAAGTTGGAATATTTGTGGCTTCAATTAGATCAAAATGTTAGAGCCAAAGACTCAGATTCAAAATTAATTCAAACAGGTAAGGTAGGAGAACAGATGTCGATGAATGCATTATCGAAATTGCATTCTGACTTTGATGGAGGTTTTAAAATCACGGAGGTAACGAATTCAAAAGGTGCTGAAATGGATTACACTATCAATAAAACGATGATGCGTATTGATCTTCCATCTCCTCTCGCTCCAAAAGGGACTTATACCATCAAAATTAAATGGTGGTATAATATCAATGATCGAATGGCAATTGGTGGTAGGGCAGGATATGAGTATTTTGAAAAAGAAGATAACTACCTCTACACAATCGCTCAGTTCTTTCCAAGAATGTGCGTGTATAATGATGTTGAAGGATGGCAGAACAAGCAGTTTTTAGGGCGAGGAGAGTTTACTCTTCCTTTTGGAGATTACAAAGTGAATATAACCGTACCTGGCGATCATATTGTTGGATCAACAGGGGAGCTTCAAAATGCTTCAAAAGTATTGTCTTCTGAGCAACAGGCTAGATGGAAAAAAGCATTAAAGTCTTATGATGAACCAGTAATGATTGTCAATCCTGAAGAGGCTTTGGCCAATGAAAAATCGAGAGTTAAATCTCGAAAAACATGGACTTATTTTGCGAAAAACGTAAGAGATTTTGGTTTTGCTAGTTCTCGAAAGTTTATTTGGGACGCACAAGCAGTAGAACTTCCGACAAAGACGGTAATGGCAATGAGTTATTACCCAAAAGAAGGAAATCCATTGTGGGAGAGATATTCTACGAAAGTAGTAGCGCACACGATCAAGGTATATTCAAAGTACACATTTGATTACCCGTATCCAGTGGCGATTTCTGTACATGCAAAAAGCATCGGAATGGAGTATCCAATGATTTGCTTTAATGGCGGAAGACCAGAAGATGATGGGACTTATGCAGAGCGAACTAAATACGGAATGATTGGAGTGATTATTCATGAAGTTGGACACAACTTCTTTCCAATGATTATTAATTCAGATGAGCGTCAGTGGACCTGGATGGATGAAGGGTTAAACACTTTCTTACAGTACTTAACAGAGCAAGAGTGGGAAAGAGATTATCCGTCTAGACGGGGCCCTGCGTATTTGATTGTAGATTATATGAAAGGTGATAAAGCGATGATTTCACCAATTATGACTAATTCAGAATCGATTCATCAATTTGGAAACAACGCTTATGGAAAACCTGCAACGGCTATGAACATCCTGAGAGAAACGATAATGGGCAGAGACTTATTTGATCATGCATTCAAGACTTACGCTGAAAGGTGGAAGTTCAAACATCCAACTCCTGAGGATTTATTCAGAACGATGGAAGATGCTTCAGGTGTAGATTTAGATTGGTTCTGGAGAGGTTGGTTCTATACAACTGATCATTGTGATTTGTCTATGGATGATATCAAGTGGTTTAAGATCGACACTAAAGACCCAGATAAAGAGCCTACAGAAAAGAAGGCGATTAGAGATGACCATAGAGCGTTTATTGGAGATATTAGAAACAAAGAATCGATTAAAGAAACAGTTAACGAGAGGGATTCAAAAATTGACGATTTCTATACCACATTCGATCCGTTGGATGCAACAGCCCAAGACCAAAAGGCCTATGAGCGTTACAAGAAAAAGTTGACTCCAGAAGAGATCAAATTGATCAATTCCAATTATAACTATTATGAGATTTCATTCTCAAATAAAGGTGGGTTAGTCATGCCAATTATTTTGGAGTTTACATTTGCTGATAACACAAAAGAAATTGTGAGGATTCCAGCAGAGATATGGAAAACAAATAACGAGAAGGTTTCTAAAGTTTTCTTTTTTGAGAAAGAGGTTGCCGGTGTTTATTTAGATCCATTTAAGGAGATTGCTGATACTGATGTTTCGAATAATGGGTTCCCAAGAAAGCCTATTTTAAGTAAGTTTCAAGTGTTTAAAGATCGCCAACTTCGTTGGGGTGCTGATGGACGTCAAAATCCAATGCAAAAAGCGAAGAAGGAGAAAGAGAAAAAGTAGGAATGCTTTCCATTCTTAGATATAGCGTTGTCAGCACATTTGAAAACGCGACTAAACACTGGAAGAGTTTCTTTCTGATTAGTTTGGTGTTTATTCCAATAGCAACGATCATGTCAGCGTTGTGTCTGTTTTTATATGCCCTCTTCGAGATTATGTATACAGGACGACCATCACACGAGTCTTTCTTTAATTTATTGAGCCGTGGAGATGGCGAAGACATCATGTCGGCAATGTATATACCCTTAACAGGAATATACGTCTGGTTTTATTTGTTTTACTTGAAAAAAGGAAGTGGTAAGCCAACCGTCCGAGCCTTTTTCAGGAACATTCCAAAACAAGGGTGGGGAACAAGTTTTATTATTGCGTTCGTTCTAGTATTAGTCGTTACGGTTCTAGGTATTTTTAATACCGGATATGGACTCTGGACTATTTAGCATTTTTGATCAGTTTGGGATGTATGATCGGGAGTATATGATAGTAAGTTACTTGGGAAGATTATTGCGCCTGGTGTTTATGTTGTTACCATTTTTTGGAATTATAATTGTGTTTAGTAAAATGGAATTTAATAAGTTCCGTAAGCTTCAGTTTAAAGCTTTTGTGAAGCCAGCGTTAGCAATTTTTATTCTTGGTATTTGTGTTTTGAGTTTCGAGCAAGCGATTGTTGACATACTACATCGATATGTATTTTACCTATTCGATTTGCTGGATCCATATTTGGGAGTTGGTCAAATAATGACAAGTTTGTTTAGGTTGTTTGTTTTGACTCTTTTCTTTATATTTTTCGTGGCTTTGATGGCTCACTGTATTGAGTATCCTTTTAGGAATGAAAAAGATGGATTGATGTCAAATAGAGAATATAAAACAAGTGTAAATAAAGCAGATACTTTAGATGGAGATTTGATGTAAGTATTCCTAAAGTTGTGGAACCATTACCTGATTCAAGATAAAATCTGCTCTCTCTCCAATGGATCCAGTAGGAATTTCGACTAAATTAAAACCAAACTGAGAATAAGAACTTCTTAAAGCACCTGCTATAGCTCGAGCCGTTTCTACGGATTCAACTCGTTGAGAATCGGTCGTA
>JBLIOB010000112.1:0-12401 GCA_047639575.1 Parvicellaceae bacterium | reverse complement strand
GCTGCGCATATGGCGGGTTGAGAAAAAGTCGCAATACATCCAGTAGGATCAGTAACGGTTAATGATATTGTGTATGAGCCTGCAGCATATGAATGAACTCCTGGAGTTGCCCCAAAAGTGTTTGGAGAGCCATCTCCCCAATTCCATTCGTAAGTGAAGTTTGGCGTAATTACATTATTCGTAATTGTTGCATCACAACCAGCCATTGAAACTGAGAAGCTAGCTTGAGGGCCAATCAAGGCAGTCATTCCGCCAGTTACGCCACCCCAAGTAAAATCAAAACCGTTATTGGTAATCGAAAAGTTATCAATTAAAAGCACATATGTTTGACCTGCGGTAATAGTTGGGGGTGTCATTACACCAGCAGTTTCATTACAAAAAGCTCTTTCGTAATTCCCTCCTCCACAAGGACCTGGAGGACCACCACAAATAACTGCTCCTGGTTCAGTTGCTGGAGACGAACTTATTCCAGTCGCATCGGCACAGCCACTCCAGTTGCAAGCAACAACTGGTGCCGCTCCTGAATTTAAAGCGCATCCGCTTGCAGTAACATCCATAAGCACCCAGTCATAATCATCTGAGTTAACGAGAGGGTTAATATTAAATTCAATGGTTCCCGTTTGGCTACAAGTAAACGTGTACCATTGTGCTTGTCTTTCATCTCCTCCAAAGCAGGATAAAACAGACATGTCCTCTTCCGAACCATTTCCAAATATAGCTCCTGCACCACTTGAAATTGATGCTACGGAAAAGTTGGCGTCAGCACACAACACCTGTGCAGTTGGGCAATCCTGTCCTGGGATTACTGGTGTTGCCACGTTGTCCACACAGACTTGAAAAGTTCCATCACCACCACCACTAGATATGGTGAAATAATAAGTGGCTCCTATGTTTAAGCCCAAAATGCTACCGGTCAAAACAGATGGTCCACATAATGAACCGGCTAGAAATAAACTTCCACAAGGAGGGGAAGTATCTTCTACTAGAATAAATTCTAGGTTGTTACCCATGGTTCCTCCAGTAAGACTAACATCAAGCTGAGTATTAGTAGCCACAAAAGTGAACCAAACTTCATTGTTGTTACCTGATTGACAACCTAATGTTCCAATCCAGAGATCACTGGCCCCAGTAGTTGTTGTCTCTGGAAGTCCTGGACCATAACAAGTTCCATCGGGAGTTACAGATAAAGCACCAAGACAAGCATCATTGGGTGGCTGTGCATGTGCTAAAAATGTTGAAAAGGCGAAAAGAAAAAACAGTAAATACTTTTTCATAGGAATCGTAAAATATATGAGGTGGGTAAAACTAAAATGGTTTACTTGTCTGTATAGAGCTCAGTACTTGGTTTAAAACCAGGCGCATTAATCACGTTGTAAGGGAATATTTTTACTTGAGTATATTCACTTAGCTTATAGTATTCAACTGTGCTTTCTTTCCTGTTCTCTTCAATAGTAATAAGAATGCTGTTCGTGAAAACTTCCTGAATTTTAGGATTACTGGTAATTAACTGAAAAGTTCCTTCTTTTGCGACCTTGACATTGTTTTGAGCATATGCTGTTGATCCAAAGAAAAAAATGAGAATAGAAATTCTAACAATTGAGCGTTTTAATTGCATTCTAGCGGGCGTTATTGGAGGTTAATAAAAACCAAAATGGAAAGATATGTAAAAAATTTAACAGAAATATTATAACGTAATGGAAATGTCGAAACAAGGCATGAAGAATGGCTTAAAATGATTCGATTCGGTGTCGGTTTTAATCATGTTATTTACATATGTAAAATTCGAATCAAAGTCCGCTTTACTTTCTAATTAAAATTAGCAGCAGCCGCTATTGAGATGATGAGTTTGAAGCGAAGTCGAATTCAGACTCATTTTTTACGGTTAATATTCACTTTACTATAATAACTAGTTATAATTTATAATGATGCTCCGCTAACTAACCACTAAATTATGTCAATGTACAAGCAACAAGGGTTCTGTCGAATATATTCAGTCCGAAGTATCTACGGTTTAGTTTATAACAAAATTCATCTAAATAATTTTGAAGAAAAGCTGGATTAATCCGATGGAATATACCTTGTAGTACTTTCTTTGCATTTCCTATAGCGGTGTGGACCCATGGTAATTTGATATGAGCTTGGTTTGCTGTGATTTTTTGGGTGATTAACTTTTCAAAGTCCTTCTCTAAGGCTTTGTAAGTTTTATAGCCATCGCTTATCATGGTTGTATTTTTCTCAATATGTCGGGAGATAACTCCTTTGGCTGTCTGAGCATCAAAAGATTGCATCACAACCATCTTAAAGTATTTACATGCCCTAGATGGTCGGTTCTTCTTTGTTTTTTCCACCAGCTCACTTTCAGCAAATACCAGTGCCATGGTTTGCTTCTGGCTCCCTCTCCCTCTTTTCCTGGGTTCATCTTTCTGATCTTCTGGTACCACTGTTTCAAAAAAACCTTCATCAACCTCAATTGTTTCTTTGAGCAAATAGCGTTTGTCGCGTTTACCCATAGCTGAACGAATTTTGTGCATCATCGCCCAGATTGGTTCATATCTTTTATGCCCTAATTGCCGCTGAATCTCGCATGTAGAACAACTTTTCTTGGTCGAACTCATTAAATACATTGCGATAAACCAATATTGAAAGGGCAATTTCGATGATTCCATTATTGTTCCACTCCTTAAACTTGTTCGAAACCGACAACAATTACATTGGCACTTCGATTTACTCTTTAACCAATAATGTTCATTGCTTGCACAACTCTTGCAGCTCACGTCTGCCTTATCTCTAACTGCTTTAAATTTTAACCGACAAGACGCTTCATCCTGATAAGCTTTCATAACCTGTATGATGTTCATCTGATTTGTTTTTATACAAATAAACAACCCCATTACGTAAACTATTTACGCAGTGGCAACATTGCGGAGCGTCATTATAAATGATATTATTGATGGGCTTGGTAAGGTGGACAGAGTCCACCGAAGCTCAAGCCGCCTTGAAGAAGTATGTTGCTTAAGCAACTCTACTTCGCCAATGCTTCGAAGAGCGGAGGTGGAGTCGGGGATACACATGTCGTACTTTTTCGAAGAAGATTTATAGTTTTTATCAAACCTCTATCTTAATTTGTCAACTCAATAAGTTCACCTTTTGCTGATGTCGTACAATTAACTTATCTAAAAGGTCGAAGCATCAATTGCCAACAGGCAATTCCTATAATTTTTTGGAGCGAATGTTATTTAAAAGAGGTTTATATCTGATTTCATCTTTATTTTCACTATATTAGTTTCTGTAGAAACAACATTTAAAAACAAACATGTATCACTTTTCTTTTTTATCTATTTTTACTTTTTATTTCCTGTCAATTAGCGGAACTTTATTCACGTATCAAGCTAATGCTCAGGAGATGGAATACGCTGACCTACTAGTTCTATTTGTTGAAGAGGAATATGAGAAATGTCTTAAAAAAAGTATTAAATACACGCAAAAGGATAAAACTAAAAAACACCCGTTACCGTACTTATATGCTTCCCTTACTTACTATGAAATAAGCAGAGACCATCAATTCCATGACACTTATCCAAAAGCCTTTAAACAATGTCTAAGTTATGCGATTAAGTACAGAAGGAAGGATGAATATTTAGCTTATCGCGATGATTCAGAGACACATCTTGAAAAACTTAAATTAATTTTAGCTGAAGAAATAGATAATTACCAGTTGGATCAAAGTCCAAGAGCCAATCGAAAGATTACTTCCATTTTAAAAAAACTTTCGAGACTTGATCCAAATGACGTTGGTGTCACTATTCTTCGTGGACTTTACGAGATTAAAAACAAGAATAGAACGGAAGGTAGAAAGTACTTAACGAAAGGTCTAGACGGCATTAAGTCTGATTATTTGGGAGAGAACTTTGAGCTACTAAGCGAGTCGCAACAGCATTTCTTTAAAATAGCCCTTATTGAATCTGGAGAATACTATATTTCTAAGGATCTTACAAAAGCAAAAAATATAATTCGAATGGGTGAGCCATTTTTTCTTGGCAACAATCAAGACTGTATCTTAGAGAATTTAGATGATTTCAAAAAGATATTTGAAGAGGTTCTAGGTTAATCTATTGGAATGAATTTTTTATCGATAAACTTTGAATTTAACAACCTAGCAACAGCCATATAGTTTGGTGTGAAACTAATTTCATCTCCCACTTTATATTTTACCTCCCCAGCGTTCTTTTTATTATCTCCAATATCGATAACGATCATATCTGAAGTGATACCTACAAATTGAATATCCATGTCATTAGATGATAGATTTTCCTTGTCCACATCTAACATCCCAAAATCAAGAATCGCTTTGTATGAATATTCACCTAAATGAGATTCATTATATTCTGAGGTATGCCCAATGTTTGCATCGCTTATAATTCCTTCCGGCACCGTTTTCTTGTGTTCTAGCTCAATAATATTTGCTTTAAATTCAAATGTATCGGTAAAAAGTGTTTTAAACGGTTGGTTATTTAATGGACTAATTCCAAAAAAAGCTGCCTCTCCTATTCTAAAATGGTTGATATCATTTGGCACTGATTTTCGTTCTAAGGATGGTAATGTAATTGAAGTCCCACCCGATATTAATTTCAGATCCCGATTGAATTTGGCTGAAATTAACTCTTTAAACAAACATAGCTGAAGCAGCTTGTCGTAGGTGGGCTCAACTCCATACATACAACCTAAATTAGAACCGATACCAATCACTTCGATGTTCGGCAATTGGAATACCTTCTGGTAAAACTCAATTATGTCATCCCGCTGAACCCCTTCTCGCAACTCGCCTAACTCGATCATTATTATAATTTCGTGTATTTTCTGAGCTCTTTGAGCCGCTATATTGAGCGCTGCAATGGTCGAAAATGATGTGTTGAGTGATATGTCGGCATACTTTATGATTTCGTCAGCGTAAACTGCTGCTGGAGGCTTAATGTATATGGTTTTCATTTTAGGATTAACCTCTTTTAGGTTCTTTAGACTAGTTAACCTTGAATCACCCACAGAATTAATATTGCTGATTACATCATCCGTTAAAATCTTCTTTAAAAACTCTGTATTGCCGGAAAAGACTTTTGTAATCAAACTCCAATTAATGTTGCGCTCTTTAAAGTAAGAACTCATGAATTTGATGTTTTCTTTAATCTTATCCGTATGAATGATTAATTCTGCCATTACTTTGCGTTTTTTAGGCTCACATTAGCCGGTAATTTCTCTTGGAATATCTATTGGAAGTCTGGTTAGAAGTTCATAGTTCAGTTGGTTACTCAAATCTCCAAATGAAGCCAGACTAATTTCATATTCCCCTTGTTGTCCGATTAGAACCACTTCGTCATTAATGGAAACGCCACTTATATTGGTAACGTCCACAGCAATTAAATTCATGTTAATCACTCCAATAATCCTTACCCGAGTATTTCTAATTAAGACCTTTCCCTTATTACTAAGTGTTCTCGTAAACCCATTGGCATATCCAACTGGAACAATGGCTAATGTCATGGTAGCTTCAGCAAGAAACGAAGTGCCATAGCCAACATATTCTCCTTCAGTTACCTGTTTTAATTCCATGATATAGCTTTTCCAACTTATCACCCTTTTCAAAGGATCTATGCGACTTTTTGAGCGCATTAAGTAAGCCATTTTCACCTCTTTACTCGGCCACAAACCGTACAATAATATTCCCACTCTAACCATGTCCAATATTGTTTTTGGATAGTTGATAACAGCAGCAGAACAAGCTATGTGTGATTTTCCGTAAGACACCTTTTGTTCATTTAAATTAGCTAGCTTTTGATTAAATTGATCAATTTGTTGTTTAATCCTATCAAAATTTGAAATATCTTCTGCACCCGCCAAATGTGTACAGGTCCCACAAATTTTCAGAAATTGAACGTTTCCTTTAATAAAGACAATCAACTTTTCTAAATCCTGATCTAAAAATCCAGTTCTATTCAGTCCTGTTTCGAGCTCAATATGGATCTTAGCGACTACACCCAAATCCTTAGCCGAGCTAGTAATGTCTAATAGTCGCTCCCAATTGAATACAAATACTTCCACATTATTTAAAATCGCCCAAGGCAACTCTTCTTTTGATATAGCACCCATTATAATAAGTCGATCCAGCTTTGTTTTGGCTCTATTAACTCTTTTGGCTTCACTCACACTAAAAACAGCAAAACTGCTTACGCTCAAACGAACTAGTAAAGACGAAAAAACTTCTATACCATGCCCATATGCATTGCCTTTAATTACTGCAACCAGTTCACATTCTGCGCCTATTGTTTTTCTTACAAAATCCAAGTTGTTGGCCAATGCACTTTGGCTAATTTCAATACGGGATGTTGACATGACTATTGAGCTTTCTGTATTATTTTCATAAATAACTTCACACAAGTATCAATGATCTCATCTGGAAAGTCGTAATTTTTATCATGAAGCGGTGGCGTTGAAATACCTGCTCCAACACCAAACATTGCGCCTGAATATTTTTCAGTAAACACACCAAAATCTTCTCCCCAGCTATATGGAATTGCTTTATTAAACACAGTCAAGCCTAATTCTAATCCCGCCTTCTTAATAATCTCGACACTTTGATCCGCATTTCTCACGCCACGAAATTCAGCTAACCAAGACACGTTTACAGTTAAGCCCTTTGAGCGAGCTGAATTGAGAACGTAGAATTCAAATGTTTTTTTTAACGCATCTAATTGATCATGGGATTTAGCGCGCATTGTGTATCCCAATTCTCCGTACGAAGCACTAATTCCAAAATCTTCACTTCCGGCTTTAACGTAAATGGGAGTTAAAAGTCTAAACTCTTCGCTTTCTACATCACGATTTTCCATTGCTTTAACTGTTTGGATAAATTTGCTAATCATGTAAATGGGGTTCTCCCCATTTTCTGGCGCTGCAGCATGCGATGCTTTTCCTTTCAAAACTACCTTTGCACTTATTACTGAAGATGAAAAATCCCCATTCTTCACGATTATTTCACCCATGGTTCTTCCGGGGATATTATGAAGAGCAAAAACCTTGGTGGGCTTACAGACTTTGTTAAAAACAGGATCATTCACTACTAGATTGGATCCGATTCCGGTTTCTTCAGCAGGTTGAAAAAGTAAACTCACCGTTCCATTGGGCGGATGTTTTTCAAGTTGCTCTGTTACTCCCATTAAAATTGCCATGTGACCATCATGTCCGCATTTGTGCGAAACTCCATCTGAATTTGATCCATAGTTAGTCCACTTTCCTGGGGCTTCGTGAATTGGTAACGCGTCTAGTTCACATCTAAGCAGAACATGATTTTCGGGATTTTCACCTTTAAATTGAACCAACAATCCTGTTTTAGCAACTTCATAAAATTGTGCTGAACTACAGGCAGCTAAAACCTCACGAATATAAGCTGATGTCTTGAACTCGTATCCAGACAATTCGGGATGGGCATGTAAATATTTTCTGTAGCTGACTAGTTTTTTTGGCATCATTTTAGCGTTTAAGACGCATCTCCAAATAAGGATTTGTAAAGCCAACTTTCTTATAAAGTAAAGATGCCGGATTATCAGACGTTACATGCAAAGCTATATCGCCTTTACAAGCCATGATGGTCCTTAAAAGAATTGACTTACCCAATCCCTTTCTTCTGTACTTGGAGTTAATTGCTAGGTAAACCAGAATATTCTCGGGAATATACCCTTTCATGCCAGTTTCATTTACAACTACTGCTCCGGATAAAGTTCCGTTAAAATATTGTAGGAGAATGAAACCACCGGTTCCCTCAAAAACATAATCGATTGCGCTATCAATATCTGCAAGTGAATCACCATATTGACCAAGATGGGTAGTTAAAAACAAAGTCACGTCCCCCCTGTTAATAGAGCTATCTTTTCCGGATATATCATTTAATAATTTATAGGTGAGTTGCTCTTCTTTCAATTGGCTTTCTTCGTGTTTTGTGTCTTTCATGTCTATTATACTACTGTAATGAATTTTATATTAGTTAAACTCGATTCAATTGATTTCTGGATTTGATGAAGAACCTCTTTCGAGACCACCAAGTACAAACTTCCACCTCGAGAAGCGGCATATAATTTGAATAAACGCCACTTTTCTTTTTCTTTCTTACTTATTACTTTACCTAATTTCGTTTCAACTGAATAGAGTCTGAAGTCATCCTCAAGGCTCGCAATAACATCAGGAACGTATCCTTCTCCTGTTGTCTTCCAAGTGATCTTTCCTGGACTTTCAAAGCCTGTAATTGAAGCCTGGATGTCTTGAAATTTCTCGTCTTTAAGAGAAGATATTATTGTGCTTACTACTTTTCCTTTTGGATAAACCATAAATTAAATTTATTTCGTACAGAAACTAATGTAAACATTATTAACGCCAAATCCTAAAGACTGCCGATATAGATCTAACAATATTCCGTAATTATAGTAACAAGTTCCAGTGTAATAGTGGGTTATAAAAAAGCAACTATATAATTTAGTTTCGACACCAATTAAAATATTATTTACAACATGAACATGATATACGTTCTCATTCGCCAAGAATTCGTAAATAGAGTTACATTCGGTAGATTGAAGAAAAGATTTGAAATATTACTTCTTTTATTCAGGCTCGTTTATTGAGCTATCAAGCGTTACCAATGGCGAAGCGTCTATTTCTCCAACCTCCATAAACCCGACAAGTAATTCCAGGGCAGATTGTAGGCCCTCTAAGTCTTTGGGAGAAACCACTTTTAGTTTAGCAGTTAGTTTTTCGTGAAATAATGGAGGGACACTTTTTTCTTGTTCCATTCCAAGAGCCGTCAGGTATATATAGGTAGAGCGTTTATCACCTTGATTGGGCAATTTTGCGATAAAGCCTTTGGTTTCTAGCCTTGCAATTATTCCCGTTACTGTACTAGCGTTAAGGTTTAAATAATGCTTGATCTCTTTTCCTGTGGACTTATAACCTTCCTGTTTGCTTAAAAAATTAAGACAAAGATATTGTGGAATACTAACGCCATGATTCTTTTGAATTCTTTTACTCTCAAGATTTACAGATCTTAATATTTTCCTGATATTAATTAATATCTCAATGTGTTCCATTCTATTAGTGTTCAATATTATTCCAGATGTAAAGTTGCGAATAATTTCACGAAGCACTTTAATTGGATTTTAAAAAGAGTTACTTTAAATACTTCTCTAACAAGGTTATTAAGGATTCGAAGGTTGCAATGGCCCCATGAAAATCAATATCAAGGCTGAAAGCTCCGCTTTGTCTTTTGTTCAAGCAGTAGTAACTTAGTTACCGGATCTTTGGAAGATTATTATTTTATCTGGGTTATTCTTTAACCCTTCAAAGTATATTGAATCTCCTTATCCGTCCTTTCTTCCGCGGTTGTGTTTGGCAAGTCTTGTATTTAAATCACTTGTAAACCCAATGTAATGTTTCCCATTTATCATTCTAAGAATATAGACCGTCCAGAGCGTGTTTTCGTTCATAGAACAAACGTATTTGTTCACACCGTAATCTATTGATGTTGCAATATTAATAAATGATATTATTGATGGGCTTGGTAAGGTGGACAGAGTCCAACGAAGCTCAAGCCGCCTTGAAGAAGTATGTTGCGTAAGCAACTCTACTTCGCCAAGGCTTCGAAGAGCGGAGGTGGAGTCGGGGATACACATGCCGTACTTTTTTGAAGAAGATTTTGGGACTTTGGATATTCTTTTTAAGTCAGGTTTTAATAAATAATTTCTCTGTTTGCGTTAAAGAAAATGATATAATCACAAACTCGGCTCTGAGATTCTTCTCACTATAACTTTCAGATGAATTAGCTTACGTACTGCTTAACGTAAAATAATTTTGTTGCTTTAATTCTGAAGAAAACCTGAAGATAAATATTAACCCATGATTTTTTCGTTGAACTAATGTAAATCAACTTATTTTTTTACTCTAATTTAGACTTCAATGAAATTGTTAATCATAGAAGACGATGTTGAGCTTTTGCGCTCAATGCTCCGCTATTTTGATGCTTTTGGCTATCACTTAGATCGAGCTAAAACAGTAGAAGATGCTGTGTGGGAATTAGATCGTCATAGCTACGATTGTGTGGTGCTCGACATTAATTTGCCAGACGGTTCAGGGTTGGATATTCTCAGAAAAATGAAACGGTCAAAGAGCAAATCTGGAGTACTGATTTTATCGGCCAACGATTCCATTGATGATAAGCTGGATGGACTTGAACTTGGGGCAGACGATTACTTGACTAAACCATTTCACCTGGCCGAATTGAATGCCAGAATCAAATCCATTGTTCGCAGAAATACTGCGGAAGGGAACAATGAAATCCAGATCAACGAACTTAAAATTGATATCTCTGCTAATGAAGTGTACATAAATGATCAACAGCTTAAACTCACTAAAAAAGAATTCGAATTGTTATTGTTTTTAGCGACAAACCGAAATCGGGTAGTGACCAAACAAACCATTTCAGACTACATCTGGGGTGGATATATGGAACATTCCGAATCCTCAGATATGATCTACGCCCATTTAAAAAACCTAAGGAGGAAAATTTCTGAGGCGCAGGGATCCGATTACATTAAAACCGTTCATGGTATCGGTTATAAGTTTAGTACCGATGAAACTGCTCGATAAGACTTTACTGGCACTTCTAATAACTTCGGTTATTGCTATTGGAGCATCTGCTTCTTTGCAATACATCTTTACTAAATCCAAAATTGAATCTCGAGTGGACAAGAAGTTATATAAAGAGAAGCGACTCATAAAGCAACAACTTAAAGATTTACAACCGTCCATCGGATTTAGCTTCAATACGGAACGTTCCAGTGTGAAATTTATCGATGCTGACATCAGTTGTAAGGATAGTCTTTATAATGGTATAAAAATAGATGTGGATGGGGAAGAAATTGCTTATAGAATTCTTCGAACTTGTATCGTACTTGACGAATCTTCGTTTCGAGTAGAGATTAAAAAAGAAAGTGAAGAAACGGCCACATTTGTATCCAGCTTTTTTTTCACCCATTTTCTAATTTTACTGGTGGTTGTGGGGATATTCGCACTCTTTAAATTCTTCTTTTTGAGAAACATCTGGTCGCCCTTTTTTGCAACCCTAAAAATGATTCAGGAGCACGACATTCCTAATGAGAAAGTTAAATTCGATACCACAACTAAAGTCAAGGAATTTAAAGAATTGAATACTGAGCTTCAAAATTTAGCAGATAGGATTTATAGAGAGTACCAAACACAAAAAAGTTACACCGAAGATGCAACCCATGAGCTCATGACTCCAATTGCAGTGATTCGGAACAAAATGGAACTGCTAATCCAATCTGAACAGCTTAAAGTTACAGATCTGGCCCTAATCGGAGACATGTTATCTAAACTCGATCGGATTGCAAAAATTAACAAAGCACTCATTCTACTTTCTAAAATTGACCATCAATATGAGGAGCAAGAAGCTGTTAATCTTAATAAAGTAATTGATGAATCTCTCAACTTTTTTGAAGATCAGATCAGAAACAAGGGCATTGCCGTTCGCAAAAATGTAACCGAAGATCTAATCATCACGATGAACGATGATTTAGCCCATATTTTGTTAATGAACTTGCTCAAAAATTCGGTACTTCACAACATCGAGAATGGAACAATTGAAATAAGCGTTCTAGAAAATGTTTTAACCATTAAAAACTCCGGTTTAGCACTTGAATCATCGTCCAACTCTATGTTTAAACGTTTTGCAAAAGAGAGCTCAAATCCCGATTCGATCGGTTTAGGATTATCGATTATTCAGCGGGTCTGCAGGCGATACAATGTCCGTTTGACCTATTCTGTGGACAAAAGCACTCATACCTTCCAACTTGCTTTTCCAGTGAGTTAGTACGTTCTTCAGACTTTCTTCAGACTTCGTTCAGAAATAATTCAGATCAACAGCGTAATATTTGTTATAAGAAATTATACGGCTATGGAATCAGGATCGATTATTTGTTTGGTAGAGAAAGAAATTGTATCAGCATTACACTTTCCAAAAGACGATGTAATACTTGGAATTCAGGGAAGAAAAGAAAGAGACGCAAAATTAAGGCAGGCCCTGAGCCTTGGCAATATAGAGCACATCAAAGTTAAAATCACCTTTCAAGATATTGAGGGAACTAAGCAGGTAGAGACTACCATTTGGGGGATTACCGACAAGTCAATCATTCTTAAAAAAGGAAGTATCATACCCATACACAGAGTGACCGAAGTAACCATAATCTAATTTCAATGAGTAAGAAAAGAGCCATACTAAGCTATCGGAAAATTTCCAATGAAATCAAGTTGGAAATAGACAAACAATATCCCTTTGGAGTGGAGAACCA
>JBLIOB010000111.1:0-12415 GCA_047639575.1 Parvicellaceae bacterium | reverse complement strand
TACATCCTGAGTAGCATAGCTCCCCAGTCGCAACTTTCTGTACCACCTGCTCCAGCAGTTATTTGCAAAACCGCTCCCAGATTGTCCTCTTCTGCGGAAAGCATATTTTTAAACTCTAATTCCTCTACGACCACAATCAACTCTTCATATACTGAATCAATTTCTTCTTCCGTTGCTTCTCCTTCTTTATGGAATTCAAGAAGTACGGCTAAATCTTCCAATGCTCCATTTACGGATTCGTAAGATTTCGTCCAGTATTTTTTTTGTTTGATTTTTTTTAACAGCAACTCTGCTGATTTGGGATCATCCCAGAAATTAGGATCTAAAGATTTTAATTCATCTTCTTCTATTTCCATCAACTTATTGTCGATGTCAAAGATACCCCCTCAACGCCTGAAGACGTTCTGCCACTTGCGCAACTTGATCTTGATTAATCATGAGAGCAAATATAACATTTGCCTATAGCTTTTTCTTGTTTCCTCCTAATACTTCGCAAAAATCGTCTACGTAAGCCTTTGACGATTGCCAAGGCCGAACAAACGACTCCTTAACAACAACAAAAACAAGTCCATACCAAATACGGTAATCACCCAAATGATATTTTTGGCCGCAATCACCATAAATTAAAGTTCCTGCTATTAGCTAACATCATACTAGTAAGAATTAGTGTCTGTACTATTTGAATAAGATAAATCAACCCCTAAGCAGATAACCAAGGTTCAACCTCTATGGTTTTCCATATTAAATCGGACTCAAAGCCCCTTGAATAACAATAACTTGCCACTTTCCCTTTTCTATCGTAATCGCTAAATTTCGCAGCTAAAACCCACTTTTTAACGATGATTTCTTCCAAAGTATCTTGGTAGGATTCAGGGTCTATTTCCTGCATTCCGAACTCTATGCATTTGGTGGAAACTTGCTTCTCTTTCAGCTTTTGAGAAATTTTAATTCGTCCCCATTGCTTAATCTTGAACTTTCCTGATACAAAGGATCGGGCAAATCGTTCCTCATTTAAAAAATCATCATTCATTAAATCGATCATGATCAAATCAATGGTGTCGCTTAGTAGTCCAAACGAGCGCAATTTGGTTTTAACTTCTGAATGGCAACGATCCTGATAAGCACAGTATTTCTCAATTTTAAGTCGTGCATTATCTAAACTATATACTCTTTCTCCCATTGATTCCCGTAAGTTAATTAAACGTCTAGTTTTGCAAACAGATTGCAGAATAAAAAAGCCATAAGAACATTAATTGCCGCAAATACCGTGTCTCATTTTGCGCAAGGTGTTTCGATGATGGCTATACCATGGTATTTTGTAAATCACTTAGATGCCAAGGAAGCTTACAACCTTATTTTCGTGTCTGTAACAGTACTCACTTTCTTTTGGAGCCCTTATGCAGGAGCGATCGTAGACCGCTATCCTAGAAAAAACGTGCTTGTTATTTTAATGTCTGTTGGAATGTTGTTTTTATTTGGTTCCTCCATATACGGTCTCTCTACGGGAGAAGTAATTATGTGGCCGTTAGCCGTGGTCTTTGGCTTTACCATCTTAAATTACAATTTACATTTTCCCGCTTTATACGCATGGACCCAAGAGATGACTACCTCTAAAAACTACGGTAAAGTGAACTCTATTTTAGAGATTCAAGGCCAAGCTACTACAATGTTAGCTGGAGGAGTTGGCGTGTTTTTACTTCAGGGAATGGGGCCTTTAGATTTTGCCACAATTGGTATTGAAACTACGTTGGATATAAAAGCATGGAGCATTTACGAAATCTTCTTGATGGATGCGATTACTTATGCAATTGCAATTATTCTCATTTCCACCATCCGCTATCAAAGAACTGAAGAATCTGTTATTGACAAGGAAAAAATATTAACCCGTTATAAAAATGGCATTCGATATTTGAAAACGAATACACATGTCTTCAAATTTGGCGCATTTGCTTATGCCGTTTTTGTTGTGTTGATCGTACATGCCATTTTCTTACTTCCCATTTATGTGAAAGAACATCTCCACGAGAATGCGAGGGTATTTGCAGTATCTGAAGTTTGCTATACGGTTGGTGCCTTATCGGCTGGAATATGGATCCGGAAGATCTTCAAAAAAGTTCATGCCGTGAGTGGAGTATTAATATTAATGGGTTTATGCGTTCTGGTATTGCTTGCATTAGCTTTTACTCAGCATTATGTCGTCTTATTTTTAGTGAGCGCATTATTTGGACTATCAAACTCTGGTGCACGAGTACTCAGGATAACTTACTTATTCGAACATGTTCCTAATAACACAATTGGAAGAGTTGCAAGTGTTTTTCAGTCTTTAAACATAGGCGCAAGACTTGTTCTGGCTCTATTATTTATGACTCCATTTATTCTTGAAAACATCGCGATTGCTTACATTATTGAAGCAATATTTGTGTGTTGCTGTATGATTCCTCTCGCAATTGGGAGGAAATCTATTATAGTTGGTGAACCCTAGAATTAGATCGTGATCTCATCTGGTAAATCCACAAACTCATATTGGAGTATTGGGAGTTTCGCAGAACCTTCAACCGTAATCTTTTTGGAGTAGTTTTTCTTCCATTTTCTGTGAAGAGAAGAAGTTAAACCCTTCTTAATATAGGCTTCAACAAAAGGATGAACAAGTAATGAAATTTCTTTCATTTTCTTCTCTTGGGTTAAGTATCTGATGTTGTTTTCAATTTCATCAATTACTAAAATGGTTGCCGTAACCTCACCAGTACCTTTACATGAAGGGCATACTTCTGCCGTCTTTATATCAGTTTCCGGGCGAACACGTTGTCTCGTTAATTCAATAACACCAAATCTACTTGGAGGTAGGATGTTATGTTTTGCACGATCATCCTTCATTGCTTTTCGGAAATGCTCGTGTAATAACTTGTTGTTTTTACGCTCGTGCATATCGATGAAATCAACAGTAATGATTCCGCCCATATCTCTAAGCTTCAAGATTCTGGCAATTTCCGTAGCTGATTCTAAATTAGTTGCCAGTGCATTTGCTTCTTGATCAACAGCACCTTTACGGTTTCCGCTATTCACATCAATAACATGCATTGCTTCTGTATGCTCTACAATTAAGTAAGAACCAGTTGGCATTGATACTTTTCTACCAAAAGATGCTTTAATCTGGTGATTGATCCCGTGATTATCGAAGATTGCAATTCGGCCAGTATAATTCTTTACGATTTTACCTTTTCCAGGCTCAATCTGCTCTACATACTCTCGGATCTCATCCGCTAGTTGGGCATCATTAACCGTAATTCCACTAAAATCTGTAGTAAGAAGATCTCGAAGAATGGTCGTAGTACGATTCATTTCTCCTAAGATTCTTTTTGGCGGTTTTCCGTTTCGAAGTCCTTTATGCAGCTTCTCCCAGTTCTCAACCAAGTTTCTTAAATCCTGATCAAGCTCTGCTACCTTTTTATTCTGAGCAACTGTTCTGATAATTACGCCAAAATTCTTAGGCTTAATTGAATTCATCAAACGTCTCAAACGGTCACGTTCTTCTTCGTCCTTGATTTTCTGAGAGATCGAGATCTTATTAGAAAACGGAACAAGTACAACGAATCTACCAGGAAGGGTGATTTCGGTACTTAGTCTAGGGCCCTTAGATGAAATTGGTTCTTTAGCAATTTGCACTGCTATTACCCGATTAGAAGATAATATATCTTTAATCTTTCCGTCTTTATTAAGGTCATTCTCTTTTTTAAAATTGGCTAGATCCTGGGTCGTTATCTTCCCATTAATAGATCCTTTAACCCATTTGTCAAATGACCTAAACTGAGGCCCTAAATCAAGATAATGGAGGAACGCGTCTTTTTCATATCCAACTTGGACAAAGGCCGCATTTAAATTCGGTACTACTTTTCTGACTTTACCTAAGTAAATATCACCTACACTGAAGTCGTTGTTACCTGATTCCTCATGGAGTTCAATCAGTTTTTTATCTCGCATCAACGCGAGCACAACGCCAGTATCAGTAGAATTAACAATTAATTCATCGCTCACTGGTGAATATGTTTAAAATGCCAAAAATTGCATGCAAAAGCATGCAACTGACTGGACTACAAAACCAAAAAAGAAAATTACTTTTTCTTCTTATGTCTGTTCTTTCTCAAACGTTTCTTACGCTTGTGAGTAGCCATCTTATGTCTTTTTCTTTTTTTACCGCTTGGCATACTAGTTAGTTTAAATATCTATAATTCGTTAAACAGTCTTTTGCAGAACGCCCGCAAAAATCATCACTGTTCCTATTACTTTACGTCTACCTTAACTTTAATTGTTTCAGCAAAAGTCTTTGCTGGCTTAAAGTATGGTATGTTATGAGCAGGTATGTTAATAGTCGTATTTTTTGAAATATTCCTACCTGTTTTCGCTGCTCTTGTCTTTATTACAAAGCTCCCAAATCCTCTTAGGTAAACATTCTCACCCTTTTCTAAAGATTTTTTTACTGAACTCATGAATGCTTCCACTGTTGCTTGTACAGCAATTCTCTCTACACCCGTCTTATCTGAAATCTCGTTTACTATCTCCGCTTTCGTCATCCCTTAATTCTTTTCTATTCAAATACTTACATTCAAAATCTGGGCTGCAAAGGTAGCGGAATTCTTTTCCTAGAAAAACATTAGTGCATTTATTTTTGTTTTCTTCAATCTTATTAGGATTTTTGCATCAGAAGCAATGGATTTCAAAACAGAAATAATAGACTGGTACACAGTACATAAACGCGATCTTCCTTGGCGAAAAACCAAAGATCCTTACCAAATTTGGATGTCAGAAATAATTTTTCAGCAGACCAGAATTGACCAAGGAATGGCCTACTTTTTGAAATTTATTGACCATTATCCTACCATTTTTGACTTGGCAAAAGCGTCAGAAGATGAAGTTCTGAAAGATTGGCAAGGACTGGGGTATTACTCCAGAGCTAGAAACCTTCATTTTACTGCCAAACACGTTGTTAGTGAGTTAGATGGGGTGTTTCCAACAGCATATGAAGACATTTTGCAGCTAAAGGGAATTGGAGAGTATACGGCCAGTGCCATTGCATCTTTTTGTTATGGCGCACCTCATGCAGTTGTGGATGGCAATGTTTACCGGGTATTGTCTAGGGTCTTTGGAATATCTACACCAATAGATAGTACCATCGGAAAGAAAGAGTTTAAACTTCTAGCGAATGAACTCCTATCAAAAAAGGATCCAGCCATTTATAATCAGAGCATTATGGAATTTGGAGCTCTCCAATGTAAGCCAGTATCACCTGATTGCACTATTTGCCCATTAAATAATGCTTGTATTGCCTTAGCCACTGCTAAAATTAAATCCCTTCCAGTTAAAGAAAAAAAGATCAAACAACGAAAACGCTTTTTTGATTATTTCTTGATAATAGATAATGACCAAGTAGTGGTGAATCAAAGAAGGGAAAAAGATATTTGGCAACACCTTTATGATTTTCCATTAATCGAGAATAATAAACAGCAAAGTTCTGAGCAAATCATTGACCAGCTTAAGGATAAGCTAGGCGTTCCTTTCACGGTGAAATCCGAATCTGGACTGATCAAGCATATTTTAAGTCATCAAATACTGACGGTTCGATTTTGGCAAATAGCTGCACCACATTCTTTTGTTCTAAATGAGAATGAACAGGTTGTTAATCTTGAAAATATTCAGGAACTGGCCTTCCCGAAAGTCGTTGAAAATTATCTCGAATTACTGTGATTTCATTTTACGCTTTGGCTATCTTTGTATTATGTCAGGAAGCGTAAACAAGGTTATTCTTATTGGGAATTTAGGAAAAGACCCAGAAGTAAAATATTTAGAAGGCGGTACAGCAGTTGCTAATTTTTCTATAGCGACATCGGAGACGTACAAAAACAAAAATGGTGGATTAACTACCTCAACTGAATGGCATAATATCGTTGTTTGGAAAAAATTAGCTGAAATCACCGAAAAGTACCTTAAAAAAGGAAACAAGGTTTATATCGAAGGTAAGATGAGAACCAGGTCGTGGGAAGATCAGGATGGAAACACTCGTTATTCAACCGAGGTTGTTGCAGATAATTTGACCATGCTAGGCGGCAAAAATGACAATACGGACTCAAGTAATTCGAAACCAGAAGCCAATAATTCCGTAGAAAAACCAAAAACCGACTTTGCTGCCGGAAAAGAAGAAGATGATTTACCTTTCTAATCTACGTGAATACAGTAGATCCAAATCAAACCACCCCTGTTGAATTTGGATCCTTCGAGTTTTATGCCTGAACAGGGCCTCCTTTTAATATTTCAGCCCATTTCTTTTGGGCTCATTATATCGTTCGCAGTAATGCTTGTATTGCTGATATTTTCAGCACTTATCTCAGGGTCAGAAGTAGCATTCTTTAGTTTATCCCCATCTGAAACAGAGAAACTTACAAAGTCTAAATCCAAATCCTCAAAGCGAGTATTACATCAGATTCAAAAGCCTAAAGACCTTCTTGCTACTATTTTAATAGTCAACAATTTTATCAATGTTGCTATTGTTATAATATCAACTTACATTTTAGAAAAGCTAATCGATTTTGGCGACACTACTGTTATATTAAGGGGAATTGTAGAAATTGGTATTGTGACTTTTATAATCCTTCTAATTGGGGAAGTAATTCCCAAGGTGTACGCTACGAACAATGCAATAAAGCTGGCTAGACTCATGTCTTTTCCGTTGGTGCTTTTGAGGAAAGCCTTCTACCCAATTGCCATATTGCTAGTTAACGGCACTTCGTTCATTGATAAACGAATCAAGAAAAAAGGAGGGGACGTTTCAGTTGATGATCTCGAAAACGCATTAGAATTAACGGATAAAAACGAGCGAACTGATGATGAGCAAAAGATATTAGAGGGTATTGTAAAGTTCGGGAACACAGATGCTAAACAGATAATGAAACCTCGAATGGACGTAACAGCCATTGAAGAAGGAACTCTTTTCGAAGAAATCGTAACCATTATCGTAGAATCAGGTTATTCAAGAATACCTGTCTATAAAGAATCATTGGATAAAATTACGGGAATACTATATGCTAAGGATTTGATTCCTCATTTACAAACAGAAGGTTTTAGATGGGAAGAAATAACTAGAAGCCCTGTGTACGTTCCAGAAAACAAGAAAATAGACGATTTACTTAGAGAGTTTCAAGAATCCAAAGTTCACATAGCGATTGTTGTTGATGAATACGGTGGGTCTTCTGGCATTGTGACACTGGAGGATATATTGGAAGAAATTATTGGTGACATCTCGGATGAGTTTGATGACGATGACGTGATCTATTCGAAAGTCAACGAAACAACCTATATATTTGAAGGAAAAACTCCTCTAAACGACCTATACAGAGTGCTGGAAATAGAAGGCGAAGCATTTGAGGAGAACAAAGGTGAATCTGATACCATTGCTGGCTTCTTAATTGAAAGAGCTGGTAAAATATTGATGAAAAACGAGAAAGTTCATTTTGATAATTTTACGTTTACCATTGAGGCTTCAGACCCGAGGAGGATCAAACAAGTGAAAGTAGAGATCGATAAAATTGAAAAGGAAAATGAAGATTAAAGGAACTTTAGGTTTTGGCGCTATTTTATTACTGATCATGATGATTTCTTGCGGATCAGATGAAACTGCCTATCCTAGACCTAGAGGCTTTTACCGAATTGATTTTCCTGAAAAGAAATACGAAAGGACTTCAGAGGCTTTACCATTTTCTTTCGAACGGCCTATCTACTCTAACTTGCAGGGAACACAAACGGATGGTGCGCAGTTCCAAACCAATGTCCAATTTGGATGGTATAACGCCACGCTCTATTGTTCATACAAACAAGATACTAGCTTAGTTGAACATGTATCTTTTGCGAAAAAAATGGCATATGAACATCAGCGAGTGGCGCGAAGTATTGAAGAGGTCCCTTTTCTTAATAAAGAAGAAAATGTTTACGGATTAATGTATGCTATTGACGGTGATCAGGTAGCTAGTAACTACTCTTTTTATTTAATGGACAGCGTTGATCGATTTTTTAGAGGTTCATTCTACTTCAATGAAACTCCCAATGCTGACTCATTGCAACCAGTGCTGGACTTTCTAAAAGAAGATTTGGATCATATCATCCAATCCTTCAGGTGGGAAGCCGAAAACTAACAATAAGCTACCTTTTATAAGATAGTTCTCCCCTATAAGTCACATGTTTAGTATATTGGAGTGCATCAATTAAACTAAACACACATGAAACTGTTTTTATCAGTCTCGCTAATTACCCTATCGTTTTTCACTTTTGCCCAAAGCCCAGCAAAAAGTACCGTTGAATTAGAAATGTTTTCCGCAGAGGAACTCCTAAATCAAGAACCTGTATTTAAAGATGCAAATGGCATCGAAATTACAGACCAAGACTTTGAGGATTATTTTAATGAATTTATGAATAGAGCTCAAAAATATAGCCGAGCGAAAATTCATTTAAACGGAAAAAGAGATTTACTTCTCTTAGCTAAAAATGGTGTCGCTGTGGCTCATGGTAAACACAAATCTGGTATTTTCTATGAATCTGATTTCTCCGAAAATGAATTAAACATTGCCCGAGGGTTAGGCCTTAATGTTGAGATCTTAATAGATGACGTCAAGAAATATTATGTAGAACAAAATCAGCCTGGATTTGAAGGTAAATCTGATGAAGTCAAGAATTTATCCTGTTCTGGTTCAGGAGGCACAGTTGATTACACTACGCCAACAAACTGGAGTCTCGGGTCAATGGGCGGTTACTTCACTTATGCGGAGTTTCAGACACATTTAGATAACATGGCTGCGTTATACCCAACTTTAATTACTGTAAAAGCACCTATTAGCACATTTAGCACCGAAGAAGGAAGACCTATTTACTGGGTAAGAATGTCTGATAACGCCAACACTGATGAAGCCGAACCAGAAATGCTTTATTCATCAATACATCATGCTAGAGAACCTGCATCTATGTCTCAACTTATCTACTACATGTGGTATCTTCTTGAAAACTACGGTACAGATCCAGAGATTACTGCTATTCTAGACAACACGGAGCTTTACTTTGTTCCTTTAGTTAATCCTGATGGATATGTTTACAATGAGGTAAATGATCCTTCTGGAGGCGGAATGTGGAGAAAGAATAGGCGAAACAATGGTGGTGGAGCATTTGGAGTTGATAACAATCGTAATTACTCTTATCAATATGGTACTACAGGTGTAAGTTCAAACCCAAACAATGACACTTATAATGGAACTAGCGCTTTTTCAGAAGTTGAAAATCAGGCGATGAAATGGTTATCTGAACAAAGAGAATTTGTAATGGCTTTAAATGCTCACACATCCGGAGATTTATTACTTTATCCGTTTGGATACAATCCTGTTTTAACAGCTGACGATGCTACATATCAAGCAATTTCTGCACTAATGGTAGAAGAAAATGGATTCAATAATATGCTGTCAGCTGATTTATACCCAGCATCTGGAGATTCAGATGATTGGGGATATGCAGAAGTTTCAACACACGACAAGATTTTTTCAATGACTCCGGAAATTGGCCCTTCTTTTTGGCCATCAGCGAGTTCTATTGAAAGTATATGTAAGAGCACCATTCACATGAACATGACAGCAGCTCACTTGATTACGAACTATGCAAAAGTGAGCGATTTAAACCCCGGATTGTGGAATAACTTAAATGGTTTTGCTAAATACGACATCGTAAGACTAGGGCTACAAGACCCGGCAGACTTCACGGTTACCTTGACTGGAATTACTAATATTTCGTTTAGTGGTGGACCTAACTTGCATAATGGTATGTCTATTTTGCAAACGGATGTTGATTCAGTGGCGTACACCCTAAGTGGCGGGATTGTTGAGGGAGATCCTATTGAGTACGTCATTAGCATGAATAACGGTCAATTTATAAGCACGGATACAATTGTTAAGACATTCGGTAATGGGAGCGTAATATTTGTAGATGACGCTTCAAGCATGGGGAATTGGACCAGTTCTGATTGGAGTACCACGAACCTAGAATTTCATTCTCCCTCTACCTCAATTACAGATTCACCTGGAGCGGGTAATAAATATTCCAATAATGAAAACAACATTATTTCCCTTGACAACAGTATTGATTTAACCAATGCGATTGCCGGAAACGTAACTTTCTGGGGGAAATGGGACATAGAACCTGCATATGATTATGTACAACTACAAGTGTCTACTGATGGTGGTTCATCTTGGACTCCACAGTGTGGATTATATACAGGACCTGGGTCTTCTGATCAAGATCCCGGGCAACCATTATGGGATGGAACTCAATTATCATGGGTTCAAGAAGAAATTGATTTAAGTGATTATTTAGGCCAGACTGCTGAATTTAGATTTCAGCTAATAAGTGACGGAGGTGTTACTGAAGATGGTTTCTACTTCGATGATTTTGAAGTGACTATTATTAGCTCTCCAGGCGGGCTAGGCGATCATTTCGAAGATCGATTTAGCATTGGTCAAAACATGCCAAACCCCTCTAATGGAAGTACAATAATCAATTATGATCTTCCTAATGGAATCCAAAAAGCAAATTTAATTATTACCAACAGTGTTGGACAAATAATTAGCAATACCGCTTTAAATTCTGTTGCAAAAACAATTGAGATCAGTACTCAAAACATAAGTATTGGGACTTATTTATATTTTATTGAAGCGGATGGTATGCGATCTGCATCCAAGAGAATGGTCATTATTGAGTGACCTTACAAAACTTCAAGGACCTCATAAGACTTGCCGTTTACTACTCCAATATCGCCTGCTTTTTTACCAACAAAAGCTTGGCCTACTGGTGTGGCCGCTGAAACAATGAAATAATCAATGTTCCCAATTTTGGTTTTTCCAGCGCTAATGGCAATATAGAAGTTGCCTTTATCTGTTTTTACTACAGCGCCCAAACTAATCACCACTAAAGCTTGATTTGGGTCTATTTGGCGGAGCACAGATTTTAACTTTTTTGCTTCTGAAAGGTGCAATGAATTATTTTCAGTCTCCAACTGAGCCATGGCTCTGCCAGTTTCGTGTTTATCACCAGCTGAACTTTTTGTTTCATTATTAGCTCCTGATTGCGCATCAGATATTGCATTTGAAAAGCGAGAAACCCGCTCAGAAACGTAGGCTTCGCAATATTCAAATAGTGTCTTTTTAATCATTGCTAATAGTCATTGTACCTGTTCCACAAATTCGTTTTCAAACCAAAATACAGATAGTGATTTGACTCGTAAGCAATTCCACTTTTTCTTTCTCTAAATACATGACCTAGCTCGACCCTCATATTTAATTTTTCACTTACTAAATAAGAGACACGTAAGTGGTGAAAGAACACCGAAGTTTTGGAACCTTGAACAGTCGTATGTCCATAATTATAAGGTCTATTTGAATATGATTGAAAGATATTACCACCATACGAAATGGAGGGGATCGAATCTTCTCCATGCATCCCGAAACTAAATTGTTCTTCTATTATCCACTTCGCTTTTCGGTACGTTATAAAATTGATCCACTCCCAATAATTTGATCCGTAAGGATGAGCTAACGAACCATTGTCGTGACCGTAATTTTGAGCTTCGGCTCCATGTGAATAGGTGTAAGGTCTAACCGATGAGAGCTCCGACTGAACATCTAATCCAGGAATTATGTCATATGATTTAACCCCAATTTGAACACCATATTTATTTGCCCACCATCCGCTGTCAGACTTAACTTCAGAAAGTAAAAATTCATCTAAAATTAACTGCGAATAAAGTTTAGTTTTCTTCCCAACGTTTACGCTTATGTTTAATCCCATTAGCGCATTATCAGCCGACCCTTGTTGATACTCAACTGGGCGATAAAACACTATCGGATTCAAATAATTGAACTCAAACCCTCTATCTAACAATGTATCTTGCGCTTGCCAAACAATCGATTCAAAAATGCCAACATTAACCCTCTTAGAAATATTCCAATCTAAATAATGTGTAGCTGTATATTTTCCTCTGAATTGGGATGGTGAGTCCTCAACTCCATATATATGACGTTGCTTCGTGTATAAATTAACGTACTTTATCTTCCAGAAACTTGTTGTCAACTTTACGTACGGATAGTTATTCGCTACATCGCTCAACAACAAAGATCGATATCCATCTCCGATAAAATTCTTCCCATTTCCTACTTGTATGGTAAAGAATTTTCCCGCTTTGTAATGTACAGAACCTTGAAATTGATGATAACCAAATGCATCTCCTAGCTTGGCCGCTCTTCCAAAAGAAGGAGCCACACCTAGCTGACTCATTGAAGAATCAATAAAGGAAGGTGCATCGGTATAATTGTACAGATAATTTGCCTCAATGTTAAGCTTG
>JBLIOB010000110.1:0-12425 GCA_047639575.1 Parvicellaceae bacterium | reverse complement strand
TCTTTTCTATCTGGTCTTTTGTTTTGCGAATCCCTGCTGTGTCAATAAAACGAAAGATGATACCTCCAATATTTATTTGGTCTTCTATCGCGTCTCTAGTCGTTCCAGGAATGTCTGAAACTATGGCCCGATCTTCGTTCAGTAGTGCATTTAGCAAAGTAGACTTTCCAACATTGGGAACTCCTACAATTGCAACAGGCACACCATTCTTAATTACATTACCCAATCTAAATGAATCAATCAAGCTGTTTAAGTAAGACTGAATTTGATTGATTAGATTATTTAATTGGGTCCGATCTGCAAACTCAACGTCCTCTTCACTAAAATCTAATTCCAATTCTATAAGAGAGGCGAAGTCAATTAATTCTTGTCTTAGTTTATCAATTTCTTTACTGAACCCACCGCGCATTTGCTTCATCGCTAAATCGTGGGCTCCTTCTGAATTAGAGTGAATTAAATCAGCTACCGCTTCGGCTTGCGATAAATCCATCTTTCCATTCAAGAATGCTCTCAATGTAAATTCGCCAGGTTCTGCAAGACTAGCTTCATTAGCAAGAAGAACTTCAATGATTTTGTTCTGAATATAAACCGAACCGTGACAGCTAATTTCAACTACGTCTTCACCTGTAAAAGAGTTTGGTCCTTTGAAAACAGTTGCCACTACTTCATCTATGATATGGTCGCCATCTTTT
This sequence comes from Parvicellaceae bacterium, assembly GCA_047639575.1. Classification (GTDB taxonomy): domain Bacteria; phylum Bacteroidota; class Bacteroidia; order Flavobacteriales_D; family Parvicellaceae; genus JBLIOB01. Next base: position 11,733 of record JBLIOB010000110.1, on the reverse strand, counting down.
ATTAAACCAAAATGTACGGTATGAGTATCTACAGACGAAAGGTCCTTTGAGAAGACCTTATTTAATATAGAGTGAGTTGATGCCCCAGAAAGCCTAATCACGGCAATACCTCCTAATCCTGGTGGAGTGGAAATCGCGCATATAGTTTTTTCTTTTTGAAACATGTTGTAAAGTTAGCCATTTCAGAACTGGAATATCAATGAAAATAGAGCTTTTACTAATTCAAAAAAATAAGGCAGTTACCTTGTCTTAAATCTAGACCTGATTTCGTTACATTTATGATGTGAGAATATTGATGTTAACTATAACATGCCTGGTGGTTATTGCTGCTAATGGACAAATGAGATCGTTTAAGTCTGGCGGGCTTTATGGTTTTAAGAATGAACAAAACAAGGAAGTTATACCTCCTTCGTTCGATTACGCATTTGACTTTTCGGGTAAACTTGCTATTGTGAAGAAAGGCGATTACTGGGGGTATGTAAATAGTCAAGGAAAGGCCATTTGCCCATTCGAATTTGATAAATGTGGAGATTTTGAAAATGGATTAGCCTTTGTAATTAAAGATGGTAAAACAGGGGTTATAAACGATACTGGTAAAATGGTAATCGACTTTGCGTACAGTCAGATTTTGGAGCTATCTGAAGGCTTCTATAAATGTGAAAGTCAGGGTAAATGGGCAATTCATGGAGAAGATGGGTTGATTACAAAATTTAAATACGATGACGTTTTTAAAAGACGGTACGGCTTCTTCACTTATAAAATCGATTCAACTTATGGCTTACTTTCGAGTACTGGAAAAGAAATAGGTCAACCAATATTTAGCGAAAAGATTTATGTAGGCCAAAGAACAACTTACAATGATACCTCCTTGTATTTTTCTGCAGCCGTAGGTCAAAATAGAAGAGATAGTTACATGAATATTAACGGTGAAGTATACCTGGATGGAAGTTTATGGAAAACTGAATATAACTCTCCTGATCATTATAAAATTTGTACTGGAGTAGGAGAGAAAGAAGACTTAGTGAAAATGGTTCGGTTGAAAGATGGAAAAGCAGTTTTTCCGGAGTCTAAAATGGAACTAGATGATAGAAATTGGAGACCTTGTGATGGATTTGGCTATGATAGTCCGCCATTTGCTTGGTTTAAAAATGAGACGGGTGGAAAGCTTGTGTTTTTGGGAGAAACTAACATAATTACAAATATGTTTCAAGGAGAACCATGGGTATCAGAATCTTTAGTCTTTGTTCCGGTAGACGAGGACGAATCTATTTATGATGTGAGGGATTGGAATGGTAAGATGCTAGTTGCAGGTGCCAACATTGTATGTGATAAAGGAATTCATGACTGCAAGCAGAATCAAATTTGTGAAGACCATGGATTTAGGATTGGAAAAGATGAAAAGTTTGGGGTATGGGATGAAACCTTAAAGACTTTTGAATTCCCAAAAGCAGGAAAATTAAAAGGCAAGAAACTATTCTGTGGTAATACAGAGTTGTTTAACGGAGCGACAGAGTATAAAGTAATAAAGAAAACAGAGGGTATCTCGGTGTACTCTTTCGTTTCCCAAAAACGGATTCAGTTCTTTGTCTATCAAGCTTCTTACGGTTTGTTTCTAATTGGGAGTTTCGATGCTGACGCTAAGGTGAAAATGAAGTTTATTGAATATTTAAAAGACGACAATTCCATTTACTATGGTTACAAGGTAGACGGAGAATTGGTTGAGGGAGATTTTGGACTATGAGAAAAATTGGTTTTATTTTAATAATGCTGATGGGAATCAGTTATGCACAGTCCACTTTTCCTGCAGATTACAAATGGAAAACGAAGATTGGTTTAACCTGCTATCGTACCAATATGTTGTTCCATGACGGGAAAATAATAATCGGCTCTAATGGTGATGATAGAAACTCTGATAACGATGATGCAGCTGGCGTTTACTTTATTGATCCAACTAACGGAAAAATAAATCATCAGATCAAAGGCTTGAGCCTGGGAGATAATGATGTAAATGGATTGGCAATTGCTAATAACACTCTATACTATGGTAGCGATCTTAACTATGTTTATGCTTACGATCTGAATCTGAAGGAGGAGAAATGGAAATACCAGCTTCCTAACAATTTAGAGAGTGTTCCAGGAATCGCAAACCTAAACGGAGATTCAATAATGGACATCGTGTTCAATTGCCAAGGTTCAGGTGTCTATGCGTTTGATGGTGCCAAAGGTGATACTTTGTGGCATTCTAAGGTGTATACTCATGGTGGAAATAGTTCTCCTGCTATCTACGATTTAAATAATGACGGAATTGATGATTTGGTTTGCGGTGGATACGCGCAATGGGCCCTCAATGGAAAAGACGGATCGGAATTATGGTTTCAGAAAAAGAATTCAGGAGTACACGGGTCTCCATTAATTCTTGAGTTTAACGATAGTGTCCGTATTCATACGGTAGCTTCTTATGGTGACTATGATATTTTTGATTTAAAAGGAAATAGACTTGGTGGAGTAGGAGCCGGATATGGCCTATTTGCTTCTCCAGTTCCTTCTGGTAAATCCCTTTACAGTTGCGTTTCAAATAGCTGGGGTTCTTCAAGCGGAGTGTCAAGTTTCAGTATTGATTTTAATGATTGGGTTTATGAAGAAGGTAAAAAAAGAATGGGCCCAGGCGAGACAATCCAGTACAAAGGATTTGGAAAATCAAAAGCATGTGCATCAGCAGTGTCTTTGGATTTAGATGGTGATGGGAATGTAGAATTCTTAATTCCTGATGAAAAGGGAACCTTATTTATAATTCATCCTGAGAAAGAAGAAGCAGAAGAAATATCAATGCCGGCAGGGTCAGAGGCTACTTTGTTTGTAGGCGATTTTGATGGTGATGGAATTATATCCGCACTTTATTCAGGATTAGATGGTTTTTTGTATTGCTATGATTTGCCAAAAGCAAAGAACATAGTCTGGAATTCATTCAGAGGTCCAAATAATAATGGAACCATCAAGATGGGCTTCTAATTTCATTCTTTCTGTAAAGTACTTTATCTACCAATTTCGCAATAAATATTTAACTCAATTGAACCTTTAGTTGCTTGTCTGGATACTACTTACGAAACCAGTATTACCTTGGAAATATTTCTATCCAGAAATGAAGAGCTAGTTGAGCGAACTAGTACTTCGAAATGTAACTTCTGATATAGGGCAAGCGTCATACATGTAACATATGTATATGGCCGTTCGTCATAGCCATTGACGGTATTTCACAAAAAACCAAAAAAGAACAATTTAAGGCGTAACTTTTCGTCTAGACCGTTGTTCTAATAGCGAGCATGAGAAACTTATTATTAACCACTTTATTCATTTTCATTGCAGGATTAACTGCGGTTAATGGGCAGGTATTAAACGGTTTCGTGCAAGACGAAAACAACGTTCCTATCCCTTTTGTAAGTGTCTACGTTAAGTTTACAGCATTCAGAACTGAAACAGACGCAGATGGCAGATATTCGTTAAGACTTGATCCGGGAGATTATGAAATCGTCTTTGATTTAACAGGTTTTGAGCAGAAAAACATCAATGTTCTAATTAGCCAAGATCAAAAAGAAATTGTTAAAAATATTTGGCTGAAACCTGCTCTAGAGTTGGGTGAGGTGGTCATTAAAAAGAAAAGAAGAGATCCAGCTTACGAAATCATCGCAAGTGCAGTGAAAAGAAAAAAGGAAAACCAATTTCAATTTGAGACCAGTAAAATGGAAGTTTACATCAAAGCGAAAGAACTTATTACTGATCAAGAGAAAAAGCGGAGAGAGGACGCAAAGGAGAAAGCGAAAGAGGAAAGTAAAAAGAAAAAAGAGGTTCAAGAGAACGTAGATGCTCAAACCTACGATCCCTTTAAAGAAAAACGAGATCAGAAGATTCAAGAACTTGCAAACAGTATGAATCTAGTGGAATCTCAAATCACTAAAAACTTTCAATTTCCAGATAGAATTAAAGAGGTTAAAACAGCCTACAAAAAATACGGAAGTGAAAGAGGACTGTATTATTTAAGCACAACTGAAGGAGACATGAACTGGTATAAAGGATTGGTAAGTGCGCCAACTTTATCAGAAAACCCTTTCATCTCTCCGTTGAATGCCTCCGGAGTTTTGTCTTATAAGTTCAAGTTGGAGGAACAAACTATGGATGACAAGAATCGCTTTGTCTATAAGATCAGAGTTACGCCAAGAAAAAAGGGAAATACTACCGTAGAAGGGTTCATTTGGATTACAGATAAGCTATTTAGTATTAAGAAGATTGATCTTCGGTTACCAAAAGGCGGATTGCTGTTTTATGATGCTTTCAGAGTTCAACAAGAGTACAATGAATTGAATGATTCGCTTTGGATTATAACAGACCAAGAGTTTGATTATGAAACGAAGATGGGAAGACAGAATTTTATCGGTAATACAGTTTTAAATTACCAAGATGTTGAGCTAAATGTTACTTTCCCTAAGCGATTTTTCACCAACGAAGTTGGTTTAGTTACTGAAGAAGCATACGAGAGAGACTCTTCTTACTGGTCTAAACTAAGGCCAGCTCCATTGAGCAAACAGGAGCAGAGAATTATCGAAATTAAAGACAGTATTTATTCGGTTGTAAACAGCAAGCAGTTCCTCGATTCGATAGACAAAGAGTATAACACAATTACATTCGGAAAGGTGGTGTGGCACGGAGTTGGATTCAGAAATAGAGAAAAGAAAACACACTTAGAGTTTGGATCTCTTGCTGACTTGGTGGAGCCGTTTAATCTTGGCGGTGTGAGAGTGGGGCCATTTTTATGGTACTATAAAAAGTGGGAAAATGAAAAGGCACTTATTATAAATCCAGACGTTAATATTGGTCTGAGAAACCAAGACATTAAAGGGGACTTTTCAGCGAGCTTCTTATATAATCCAATAAAGCAATCTAAAATCTCCGTATCAGTCGGTAGAGAATTTGATATGTTCACGTACAATGATGGGATCCTTAGTATGTTTAATCGAGGTAATTGGGTAGATCAGTATTATGCTAATCTGGAGTTTAGAACAGAATTGTTTAATGGTTTCTATCTGAACCTAGAAGCAAGTTATTTATCTAGAATTCCTTTGACTGACTATAAGTTCGGAACTTTTGCTGAAGAGTTTGTAGAAAACAATGTACCGTTGGATTTTGAAGAAAATCAAGCATTGATTGGTGTATTCTCTTTTCATTATACTCCGTTTCAAAAGTACATTTCGGAGCCGAAGAGAAAAGTAGTGCTAGGAAGCAAGTGGCCAACTTTTAGTGTCTACCTGGAGCAAGGAGTTAAGGACTTACTATCAAGTGATGTTGATTTTACTTATTTGTCTGCTCGAATAAAGCAGACCTTTAAAATTAGATCGTTGGGAACTTCAACTTACGTTCTTAAAGCAGGGAAGTTTCTGAACCAAAATAAGATTACCTATACAGACGAAAAAATCTTTCCGAAAGGGGATCGAATATTTTTCTCAAGCCCTTTGGGATCTTTTCAATTGCAAGACACCACCTTATTTGCAAGAGGCCTCTATGCTGAAGCACATTATATTCATCACTTTAATGGAGCTTTAGTTAATAATATCCCATTTATCAAAAAGACTGGAATTACATTGGCCGCTGGAGGCGGTATGCTTTATATCAAAGAGCAAGGTTACTTGTATAAAGAAGCGTTTGCTGGAATTGTAAAATCATTTAGAATTAGACGACAACGATTTAGAATTGGCATGTACGGTGTAATCGGTGATTCCAACCTAGGGAAGGCCAGACCTGCTCTTAAATGGTCAGTTAACATGTACTCCGCTAGAGAGAAGAAGTGGGGATTTTAAAAGCCCAGTTCAATTTTTATAATCAAGGAAAAGTATACGTGATTCTAGGCGTTAAAAGTAGTTGAGGAGCGATATTTGGATTGTTGCCAATGATGTTATAGTCTATCGAAATTTCAAAACCCAGTTTATTCTTGATGGCACCTGCTTACGACAAACCTACGCCTGCTCTTAATTCATTCCAGACGCCTGTATATTCTGGAGGACCGGAATACTTATAGTTAAAATGGTGAAAAGTTAGTTCTGCGAAAGGAGAAAGTTTCCGGTTTATGATGTTATATCTTAATGGTATTACAGATTGAAAGTGTCTGTAGAAAGAGCCATTTTTACCATAACCAATCTCCAATCCTAAACTTAGTTTACCCAAAATAAAGTAAGAACCTCTCAAATTAACCGTTCCTGATGCTCTCGAAGAATTCCAACCACCTTTAGCTGAAATGCTGGTATATTTTTTATTTTGGTCGAATAAATGAAAGTTAGATTGACCAAAATATTGAACGCATATAGTCAAAAGAATACAGAAGAAAAACAGCTTTATCAACTTCATTCGATATTGGAAGTTAGGCATTTTCTAGTTCGAACTGTAATAATTAATATGATCACTTGAAGCGGAATTCCAATTCCAAAACAGATTCTTCCGATAAACCTCATCGAGTTTCCATAAGTAATGAGGTCCGCTAGATATAAAGGTAACCCAGTTAAGATCGTTACGATAGAAAATAAGATGGTTAGATAGACATGAAGTCTAGATATTCTTATGAAATAGATACTGGTCAGGGATAAAGCAGCTGCAACAGGAACGGTTAATATCAGCAATATATATTGAAGCCCCGGATGACCGATGAACATTGAAGCGGCAAATATATTAATTGCTATTGCATTAATATTTAAAAGTGGCGTGTGTTCTCACGATATATTATTAAGAATTATTTCAAGTTCATCGCCATGCGCATTGACAATTATGGGCATTTTGATTTCGTCTCCTTCTTCAACTAGCACTTTAAAAGCCTCAGAAAATAATTGGTGAAGTTTAAGCACCACGAGCAATTCACATAGTTCCCACACAAAAGAATTTACAGGCTCATGATGAACTTCTTCATCGATTAATTCTTGAATATTTTCTAAGCCTCTCAGTTTAAGAGAAGATCCAGTCGAGGATCGCCAATCTGCCAGGCAATCATAATCTTCAGCGCCTTCACATTTATTAAAAGCAAAACCATCAACAAACCACAAGTCTGGATTAATTGAGAAACCATTCATTTCAAAATAGAAGGCTTTATCATTTCCTTCTTGTCCACTTTTAATTATAAAGTCCCAGATCCAACCAGCAACATCCTCAGGGTCATTCGTGAAAGTCTGATCAAGAATTGAATGAAATGGAGTAGGGGATAATTTCTTGAATTCGTTAATCGCAAAAGTTACTGCTTCGTCCAGTTTGGCTTGTCCGATTAAATTCCAAACTGGAATTTTTATGTCGTCAATAAAATCCCCGATCTGTTTGATTATGTTATCCTTTGTAAAGTGGTTTACACAGCTAAAAATTCCGAATTTGAAAACAGTCTAGCCTAGATCAAATTGAAAAATGCTCAGGTTATAGAACCCGCATGCTTCGTTGGCTGTTTTTATAATTAATTGAGCCAATTCAAAATGATCTTTAGGGTCCTTATTCGCCTTTAACATTGAATAATTTTCATTCTTTGACGTTTGGAATAAAGATAGTACCTCCTGAGGTAATGTCTGCGTGTTGCCGAAGCTTTAGCGCAGGTACAAAGGCATTAGTTTTATTTTTTGTTAGCTACTGTTTTTATTCGCTCCATTACTCTGTTTCTAAAGTAAACAAGAGTCAATGCCATAATAGCTCCAATAATAGGTGTAATGAAATCACCCCAATAAAATATCTTGAAGTATGCCGTTACTAATATCATAGGAATACATAATATTCGATATGTATTATTCTTAGTTGTCATGAATGAGTACAACAAGAACAAAACATGCCCAGAATGAAATAATAATCCAATTAGGCGCAATGCGGTCAAGAAAATAGTAAGACCATCTAACCCAATAATTCTAACATCAAATATGTGTTCCTCATCAAGCTTAAATTTTATCCAAAAGAAGAATAAGAAAACCATTGGGATGGAATAAACAATAGTCTCTTTCTTCTCTGACCAGTCGTAAAAATAAAGGTCTTTAAGCAGCAGCAATGATGGAGCACCAAAAGCAGCTAAAACACAAAGGACTTTTAGGGCAGGTATAAATCGTTCAATCTTTTGCCTATCCATTATCTCCATGTTTCATTGTAGTTAACGGTTTGGCTCAAATGTCGTGCAACGGCTGGTAGGTTGGGTATGCATTTTCTGCGTTGTTAGCCAAAGTTTATAATTTTTAAATACTCCTCTTTAATTTCCTGGTCTATTTCAACATTTAAATTTCCACCATAAAGTCGGTCATTTTGATCCTTTTTAGGTCCAGAAATCCAAAACTCATCACCAGTATCGATGTTGAAATAATTTGCTTTAAATCCTCTTCCTTTTAAACTCTGAAATCGTTGTCCTCGGTAATATAATGTCTTCTTCGTTTTCGAGAAATAGACTCTTCCTATTCTTGCATCACCTTCAAGCCCTTGTGATTTGTCTTCAATGAACATGATTCGTGAATTTTCAATTTTAAATTCTTTTGGAACGTCCTGTTCAGATTCTTGATTTCTATAATTAATGCTCATCTTATTATGGTGGCTAACGTAAGTCTGTGTAATAACTAATTTTTGATCTCTGAGAATCGCATATTTGAAAATTTTCATTGACAGGTACCTGAATATAATAATTTTCAAATATGTTAATGCACAGTCAGACGTTTGGAATAAAGATAGTACCTCCTGAGGTAACGACCGTGTGTTGCCGAAGCTTTAGCGCAGGTACAAGGGTATTAGCTTTAATTGTTGTGGTGTCGTTTTTTCTTTTTGAAAAATCGAATGAGAAAGTAGATTCCCAATATTATCGTCAGTGCTATAACTCCAAAACCTCTTCCACCGATACCGGGTGACATATGGCCTCCTTTTTCCATGTGGTCGAAAAAATTTTCTTCAGCCCATTCGATTGAAATCTGTACGTTGTTCGAATCCGATCTTATTTCATTTTTATTGGACTTATTGATCCAACTCATAGTAGTCGAGAATTCTGTAGAATAAGCAACTGACGTGGTGAATATTTCTTCGGTTTGCGGGTCAAAACCTATTAGTCCGTTATCGAAAAAAGCGTCCTTAACCAATGCTACTTGAATCTGAATTGAATCAGATTCGTTTGCATTCCAGTATGGGACTGAAATTGCTCCCATGCTATCGAATACAGAAACTTGGAAAGATGCAAAGTTCCATTCTAAACTTCCATCGGCAGATTCGAATACTTCAAACTTAAGCCCCTTAGAAATCATTGATTCCTGTATTTGCAGCATCAATTCTTTTGAAATAAACAGCTGATCACCTTCAGCCACTTCCAGCTCTAAAGCCGAACTTATCTCTTCTGCTTTAAGTGTTTTGTCATTAATGAAATATATATCGTAACTCATGCTTCAGGTATGCACCACAACGTTTGGAATAAAGATAGCTCTCTGAAGCCTCAATTACAATTGAGTGCGCAAGGAATTAGCTTTATTTCAATTTAACATACGAAATTGGCGAGTTTATAAATCTAAATTTCTTTCAAATTGTTCTGTATGATTAATCAAATAAATTGTCAGTTAGACATGTATAAAAAAAGGTGTTTTTAAGCCGATAATTAGAAACCTATCAAGTCAGAACAGGTATATTGATGAAACCTAAACCAAGTATTATGGTCATCAGACTTAACCTTATTTTAACCTGTATTCTAATATTTACTCTTTCTGCAAAAGCACAAAACCCTGCATTGGTTGTGGATTTGGAGCAAGATTCTCTTGATTATGATTGGGAAATCATCGGAATAAGCCAGAATTATCTCGTTGCCAGAAACCTAAGTTCTTCAGATGAGCCTAAACTGGTTTATTTGGATTCCAATTCCAATGTAATTCATGCTCAGAAATATCCAGGACTTGACATATGGTCATTTCACGGGTTTGCTAACGATACGATAGGTTTTATCGGTTACACGCTTGATTCTATTCTTCTGCCTCGAATCGGCCTGCTTAATAGCAAAGGAGAAATGTTTGCAAGTACTTCATTAGATAGTTTGGCACCTTATCAAATTATAAAAAACACAGTAAACTCATATTGGGTTTATTCAAGAGATATAGCGTACAATATTCATCGCTACAATATTGATCTCTCTGGTAATATCATTGAAAAAGAAAAACTTGAGACTTCTTGTGTTTTTGGGTTAAACAACTTTAACGATGGACTTTTAGTTGGAACCTATGCTGATACTATTCAGATAATTGGCCCTAATGGATTACCTAAATGGATTAAATCGTACTCATCGGTAGAGTTTGGAACTTTCAGTCCTCATAATTTGACTAAGCTGGCCAACGGTTCATACGTTGCTCTAGAAAGAAGAGAAGGTCCAGTTTCTCCTCCTTTGGACTCACTAGGACTTCAACTTTTTAAATTTGATTCTTTAGGGAATTTAGTCAAAGGAATTTTCTTGCGCCACACCATTCCCGAGTGGTTTCCTTTGTTTAGAATAAATAGTGTAGGAAATTATATAGTTCTAAACTGTCTGCGTCCAATAAATTACCCGTATGGTTCTTCATTGATACGAGAAGGAATTATCGTGTTGGATGAAAATCTTGAAATGGTAAAAGCTGAGGTCTTATACGCGGAGTCAAGTGCAGGCTACCCTTTAGTATTCAATTTCCCTGGCCGATATGTAAATTTAAATAATGATTTGTTTCGCATTATGACTTGGCAAGCCAATACGGCAATATTCGGTTACGAGTATACATTGAAGCGTTTTGATTCAGAAAATCTTAGCTATTGTTATGGAAGTAAGAACGTTACTTCAGATTATGAAATTGTAGAACTTAGCATCAGCGAATCTACTATTAGTTTGACACCTGCTAAAACTAATTCACCCTACTCATATCCTGTGCAGTCGGAAGCTTCAATAGCAGTTACTGATATTGTATTAAGCGAGAAGTGCAACTCCGTAGAATTAAGCGAAGTTGATGCTCCAGTTAATCCGATAGTTTACCCAAACCCTAGTTCTACCGTGCTTAATATTAAGATCGAATCGGGTAAGATTGAAACTCTTTTCGTCTACACGGCATATGGGAAATTAATTAAATCTGTTTCTTCTCAACAACAGGAAATTCAGCTAGATGTTAGCGACTTGTCAAATGGAATGTATCTACTTTCTATTTTAAGCGCAGATGGACAGACTGGAACAAATAAGTTTGTTGTACAACATTAGTTCATCATATTCCACAAACACAGATTGTTTTGTAACAAGATAACGTAGGTGACGGAAGAAATTAATATGAACAGTTTGTCAATGTATGCTAACGTTGAGTATAAAGTTAGTGCAATTGGTTTAGAGAATGAAATTACTAAACTCATAGCATCTTCAAGATGCGGGTTTTATTGGTTGGGGGATTTTGCCCTACCAATAAGGCGCATTAACCTTTATACATTGTTGTAAACTGGGTTTTTAGTTTTTCGAATCATTAAAATTGACATAATGATTCTGAAGATTTCAAAGGCAATTATAGTACTTACAATGACATAGTAAATTGTCCAAGATTGGTAGGTGTCTGCAAAATACATTAGGATACTAAGACTCATAAATGCTGTTAAAGGGGTTTGAAGCCCAATGGAACGAAAACGTACGCTAAGGAATTTATTTAAGTTCTTTGAATATGGTTGGTTTCCCAATATTCATTTCTTGTGCTATAGCCATAGCACTTCTTCCTTTTTCATTCA
>JBLIOB010000109.1:0-12653 GCA_047639575.1 Parvicellaceae bacterium | reverse complement strand
ATTTTAAATTTTCTTAGGTAGATTTACCTTGATAACGGACATGGAAAAGAAACAAGACTCATTCTTAGAGATTGCGGAGAAGATGGTGATTTACCAATTAAGAGGTAATTGGCTTGCGATCTCTAAATTGTACAATGAAATGGCCTCTGGCCAAGGAGGAACTATGTCAATGGCGTTTATTCTTTTAACCATAAATACAGAGAAGGGTACTCCAGTTACAAAGATTGCTCCTCGGATGGGAATGGAACCAAATAGCCTATCTAGAATACTTAAGTCTATGGAAAAGAAAGGGCTTATATATAAAAGAAAGAGCAAATCTGATAAACGAAAAGTGTACATGTGCCTTACCGATTACGGGATTTCTATGAAAGAGTTTACAACTAAAGCAGTATTCTCCTTAGAGAGCGCTATTCAAGATGATGTTACAGAAAGAGATTTAGAGGGCTTTTTTAAAGTGGCTAAAGGAATCCCTAAAGCGCTTCAATTTATAGCGGATAACATTGAGGAATAGACGCTAACACTTTGCTATCTTTTGAATTAGTTATGTTTGTATCAAACATCCTTTTTCAACTTATGAATAAGCTTTTCACATTATTACTAATTATTTCTGGTTCAATTTCAATTGCTCAAGAATCGGCTCCAACCTTATCTATAGGAATTGATAAAGTGCTTTTTTCAAAGGGTGGCCTTGATATTGAGCTAATCTCTGAGATTATAGCCTCAAAGCAAGATGAGTTAAAAAAGACGATTGTAAAACGAGAAATTCTAAAAAGGGTTAATCGAGAAGGATGTTTTGCAACTAAAAACTATGCATACAATGTAGTGGATGTTATATTAAATGAGAGAAACAAGGGGGTGTTACAACGAGAAATCCTTGAACATACGGCAAATTATGCTTTTGTTTATGGAATATCTGAACTATATCTGAGACTGTCATGTGAGTCCGATGCTAGTTTATTAAGTGCAGTAATAGCAGATTTTGGATATCCTCCTTCCGATTCACTTTATAAGAAAACAAACAACAGGCCTTTAGGATTATACCTTGAGCGGATTAACGCTCCATTGAAAGTTGAGAACACCGAGTATTTATCATTAGCCAATATTTTATTGGATATTGTTTTTGATGCATCGCAGAGTAGCGAGCTATTGAAAGGAAAGGGATTTTTTCAAAAACCTCTGTATTTAACTTGGAGCGAATATGAAATAGAAAGTAGTTACTATCGATATTTAAATGGAATAAAAGATCAAGGAAAAGTAGCAAGGATTCAGGCCTTAAAAAAAGAAGTTCATGGGTTCATAAAGCAGATTCTAAGATTTTACAACATTATAGGGAAAGTTGATGGAGTTGAGAATATGGATACGCTCAGTAATCGATTATCTGCTCAAATTAAAGAGAATACCGCTCACCTTGAAGAACATTTGTTAGCTGATGCGCATAAAACACAAGACAAGCTTTTCAATGCTCAAAAAAAATCTCTGGAAGAAGGGCAAGATTTAGATCTTACAATACAAAGATTGAGAAATGATCTGTCCGTACGAGCGAAGGAAGCCGTTGACTATGACCTCGCATCAATTGAAGGGTATAGAGAGGATTCAATTGCGCTTATTAACTTATTCGCTGAATACAACGCGCTATGCAATGAAATAACCGCCTGTACAGGAACGTTCGTATTCGGTTCTAAGAGCACCAATAATTTTCTGGCAGCCGAAAAAAACAGAAGTACGTTAAACGGTGGATCAGTAAGTAATAGATCATATATAGATACACTTGACTTATTAATTGCTAAAAACGATAAAGTAAGTGCAGAATTTAGCCGAATGTCAGGCGGAAATGCAAGCTTTTATACAGATCTGACCATTCCCATTAAGCAGCTTTATGATCGAAGAGTACAAACATTGAGTGATTATAATGAATATAAGGTTGCAAAAAAATTGTTAGAAAAATCTTATGAGAATAGCGATAAGGTGACTCAAGCAGTTTTACTATTAGAGGAGGAACTTCAAAATGAAAAGAAGCTAGTAGCTAAAAGTTCTTCGTTGATCGCAAGCGATCTATCTGAGAATGTAGGCTATTTAAATAAGCAATTAGAAGAGATTACCACAATGGATTTGAGCTTATCTCCAGAGAATGACTCAACATTGTTGGAGGTGTATAGACAGTTGTATGTTCTTCAAAATAATAATCATGTTTACGCAAACTACCACTATATCGGCTATTTAAGAAATGAATTGCTTCCAGAGGTTAGATTGTTAAATCAGCATCAAGGGGGTAAGTTTAATACGGTTATTCGCTTATTAGATAACATCACTTATTTAATAGAACAGGAGATTTTCAGTCCGTTTTATAAATCATCAAAAGAGGTAGAGAATAGTTTACTGTCAATACTATTGCAGCAAGGCGATAAGATTAATTTCGATTATATAAACTTTCTTGAAAAGTTAGATAATTTAGAAGAGGCCGGCACTTATTCGTATTTGCTTCATACGTTAATTGGGGTTGGCGATATCCATGCGAAGAAGGGCACGTCTAGAGCGCTTAACTCCGTTATTAACTCCATTGAGAAGTACATCGATTTTAGTGTTGGAGAAGATCAAATAGAGCTAGATGTAGAAGGGATTATATTATCCCTGTATAACCAATTCGCAGATCGAGACTTTAACCGAGTAAAGTTTCATTTAACGGTTGGGCTGAACCAGGCTACATTCCTCAAACAAGGATACTCGTTTGGATCTACTGACACCATAAATAATTTAGGTTTTGCTTCAGAAAAAATAGGCGTGAAGTTGAAGTTGTTTAACTGGAAATTGAAAAGATCATACTTACCAGGAGAGGTATATCGAGGTAAAGAAGTAACCGTTAAAAAATCCGGACGTCAATTCAATGGAGACCCTGTAATTTCGGACTTACATATTCTAATGTATGGTTCGGGTTTACTTTATAATGTGACTAATATGACTTCTAGTCGAGACTTTAATCATCCAATTGTAGGGTTGTCTTTAGGGGTGTCAACTTACAATCAGCTAGATTTTAATATAGGCGTTGCTGTGCCGATGGCTTCTAGCCGTCAGTTTAACATAGATGATTTAATGCTGAATGTTGGTTTTGATATTAGGTTTTCAGAGTACTTAACTGCTTTAAATAAAAAGAGAAAAAAGGATAAAGCTGAAAAACTAAAAATTGACAAAACCCGAATGTAAGCTAGGGAGTCTATATTAATAAGGCCTATAAATTATAGCTCTTTTCTGTTGTGAAATACGTTGCTATCGATCTTCTTAAGTCTTTAGGATTCACCTCGTATCTTCTTGCAAATCGCTTAACCATCTTCCTCTGTAAACCTTGCTTTGTTCCTTCAGGTAAACTGTCTATTGCGTGATTTGCCGCAACTTTTATTCTTTCGATTGCTTGATAGAGGTGTAGTTGAAGCATTTGTTCCATTACAATCATCTTTTTCTTGTCATGATCAGTAGATCTTAATTTCTGAACACGTAGAAGAATGCTTTCGCTTATATAGGCCTCGGCAAGTATATCCGATAAGTTCATTACGATCTCTTGTTCATCGATCATTTTGAGCTTTAATTTTTGACCTGCAATTCCTGCGATTGCTAAAAACAACCTTTTCATATTAGCAACGATAAGTACTTCTTGTCCAGGAGAGTATGAAGAAGAGAACATTTGACTCATGTAAGCTTTTGGAATTTTCTTTCCGGGTGTTACAATGTCAATTTCTTTCGTTTGCATTGCTCTTTTCATCAACTCTCCAAAAGAGAGCATCCGATTAATTTCATTAGTGCCTTCATAAATCCTGGTGATTCTTGCATCTCTGTAACCCATTTCAATTCCAGTTTCAGCACTATAGCCCATGCCTCCGTATATCTGTAATGTTTCGTCTACGCAATAATCAAGAACTTCTGATCCATATACCTTTAGGATTGCACATTCAACTGCAAACTCTCTGAGACTGTCAATCTTAGCTTTGTTTTTAGTGGCACCGTCTTTCAATAAAGCAGCCTCTTTAACATCGATGTATTTTCCAGTTCGATATACAGCACTTTCGGTTGCGAATATTTTAGTAGCCATTTCACCAATTTTGAACTTAATGGCTCCAAATTCTGAAATAGACTTTTTGAATTGCTTTCTTTCAACTGCATATTCAATTCCCTGTGATAATGCAAATTTGGAACCGCCAATGGCACCTGCGCTTAATTTGATACGGCCTGAATTTAATATGTTTAAGGCGATTTTAAATCCTTCTCCTCTTTTGGCTAAAAGATTTTCAGCTGGAACTTTACAATCGTTAAAGAATACTTGAACAGTTGAGGATCCTTTAATCCCTAGCTTTTTTTCTTCTTCACCTAGGGTGATCCCACCAAATGCTTTCTCAACAATAAAGGCTGATAATTTACGATCATCTTCTATCTTAGCAAACACAATGAAAATGTGCGCAAACCCACCATTAGTAATCCACATTTTTTGACCGTTTAAGATGTAGTGTTGTCCATCTGCAGTTGGTATTGCTTTGGTCTTGCCAGAGTTTGCATCGGACCCAGCGCTTGGCTCAGTTAAAGCATAACTTGCTTTATATTCAGCTGAGGCAATTTTTGGTAAATACTTTTTCTTTTGTTCTTCAGTTCCGTAGTATACAATAGGTAAAGAACCTATCGAAGTTTGTGCACCAATTGTTGTAGCAAACGAGAAACCGCTAGCAATAGCTTCTCCAAACAGCAAGCCTGTATTAAAGTCCAAGTCCATCCCGCCTAACTCTTGTTCAATAGACATTCCACAAAACCCCAAGGCCGCTGATTTATCTAATAAAGCAACTATTTCTTCCTTGTCTTTGGAGGCGTCTAATTCCTTTCCAGACTTTTTCATTGGCTCAATAATCTCTTTCTTACAGAAATCTTTGACCATATCTTTAATCATCAATTGTTCTTCACTCCATTCCTCAGGGATGAAAATGGTATCTAGTTCCGATTCTTTAACGATGAATTCGCCTCCTTTTAACATCTAGTTTGCTTTTGTTTGAACAAACTTAAATAATTATTCAATGCGTGCATTGCTTTTTTGAGTGAATTGCTACCTTTGAAATAGAATATTAACTTTAAATCTTTCCAAATTATGATTAGCTATGTCAAGAGTAGATAGGTTTAATTTTAAAGGCATCGCAACCCGCGAAGACATCTTAAAAATTGAACGAGAAAAACAAGAGTCTACCTGGCCATCTTCAACTTACAATGCTATTCATGACTCAATGTCTGATAATCCAAACGAACCAGCATTGTCCTTTTTTATGTTGGGAAATGAATACAAAAAACCATTTACCTTTACTTATTCAGAGTTAATTTCGGAGATCAATAAAATTGCCAACCAATTACATAAACTTGGAGTTGGAAAAGGAGATGCGATAGGACTTGTAATGCCTAATCTACCAGAGACTTGTTTTTCTTTAATAGCTGCTCAAACCGTGGGAATAGCTTTTCCAATTAATCCTTTGCTGGATAAAAAGCACTTAAAGGAACTAATGATTGCTGCGCAGGTCAAGGTCATAATAACTATTGGACCGTTTGTTAAAACTGATGTGTGGGAGAAAATAAATGCAATCAGACATGAAATTCCAACTTTGAAAAACGTGATTCAAGTAGACATGAATCAGTATTTACGTGGAGTTAAGAAAGGAATTGTCGGACTAATTAAATCATTTAAGGATTCTGGTAAATCAACTAAACAACAAAAATTACATAATTATAGGTCCCTTGTAGGAAAAGAATCCAATGCAGCATTAAGTTTCGAGCTGTATAACCTAGCTGAAGATCCTGCTGCGTACTTTCATACCGGAGGCACAACTGGTCGACCAAAGATTGCGATTCAAACTCAAGAGAATATCTGTTTTGATTGCTGGTCAACCGGGCAGAATTTAGACACAGGTATGGATTCATTAAACATGTACGGAGGATTACCATTGTTTCACGTATTTGGCGCCATGGTCACATTGTCGCTATGTTGGGCTGGAAGTGGTCATCTTATTTTAGTATCCCCGAAAGGCTTTAGAGGAGATGGCGTGATTTCCAATTTTTGGGAAACGATGGATTACCATAATATTAATGCCTTAGGCGCTGTACCAGCCGTCTACAAAATGCTAAATGACACTCCCAATAATACAGGCTCCTCACAATTGAAATTTGCAATAAGTGGCGCTGCACCTCTTCCAATTGAGGTTATGAAAACATTTAAATCCAAATGTGGAGTGGAGATTTTAGAAGGATATGGATGTACTGAAGCTGCTGCTATGGTTTCAGTAAACCCTCCTTATGGGATTAAAAAGCTTGGCTCCGTTGGATTTCCTATTCCGTTTACCGAGATTAAAATTTTACTACTTGAAGGAGATTCCATTATAGAAGCTGAGACTGGAACTATTGGCCAGGTTCATCTAAGGGGTAAGAATATATTTAATGGATACTTAGAAGAAGAACATAATAAAGGAGTTTGGACTGAATTCAACGGAAAGACATTTTACAATTCAGGAGATTTAGGTCGATTTGATGAAGATGGTTACTTGTGGCTAACGGGTAGGGAGAAAGAACTAATTATTCGAGGAGGTCATAATATTGATCCTATGAGTATTGAAGACCCAATGTATGCACATCCAGAAATTGAAATGGTTGCGGCAGTTGGCAGACCTGATAGTCGAGTAGGGGAAGTTCCAGTTTTGTACGTTCAGTTGAAACCAAAAGCTATTTCTTCAGAAAAAGAACTGTTGGAATTTGCCAAGGAGCATATCAATGAAAAGGCTGCCGTACCAAAGAGAATTATAATAATTGACGAGATTCCGTTAACCACCATTGGCAAAATATTTAAACCAGATTTATGTAAACTTCAAATAGAAGAAGTTTATAAGGAGGCAATGCCAGATCATTTGAAAGATATTCCTTTGGCAGTTGTAAATTCAAAATCCAAAGGCCGAGTAGTCGAAATTAGGGGGCTTACTGTTGTTGAGCAAGAAAAAGTAAAAGAACTTTTGGGTGCTTTTGAAGTCCCAGTTATATTTTTGAACTAATGGATTTCCTAAGTGTTAGTTTGATATTTTTACCAGAATGAAGAGTCCCGAATTAAAGAGCGTAATCGTCCTTTTCTGCGTTGCAGTATTTACAGTTGTTTGTGGATTCAATCTGCAGTATCTTCAATTTGATTATGATTTCGAAAAATTTTACCCTGAAGATGATCCTGAGACTAAGTTCTTTCAGGAGCATCGGGAGCGATTTGCGTCAGATAATGACTTCCTGCTAATCGCAGTTAAGAATGAAGAAGGAGTTTTCCAAAAAGATTTTCTTCTGGATGTTCAAGATTTAATTCAGGACCTAGATACCATAGAAAATATTGATACGGTAATCAGTCTGACCCTTATGAATAAAAGGATCAGGCAATTTAAAGTGCCGTATATCAATTATGAAAACCTAGATTCATTGCAAAATGATTCGATTTGGATCTCGAAATCCCCGGATGTATACGGGCAACTCATTTCGAAAGATTTTAAAACTCTCTCTCTTTACGTTTCGCATACACAATACCTAAGTACTTCTGGGTGCAATAAATTAGCTGACGCGATGACTCGGCTTAAAGCTGTACATCATTTTGACGAATTTCATATTGCTGGTCGATCTGTCGGTCAAACTTACTATGTAGGACTAATGCAAAAGGAACTGGGCTTCTTTACGATTACTTCCTTTATACTCTTGCTAATATTTTTAATTATTGCCTTTCGATCCTGGTGGGGTGTAGTACTGCCAGTAATTGTAGTTGTAATTTCGGTGGTGTGGATACTTGGAATAATGGCGATGATTGGTAAGCCTATTAATCTGGTTTTAACTGTTTTGCCTACAATAATGTTTGTTGTCGGAATGAGTGATGTAATTCATATCGTATCAAAATATTTAGAAGAGCTAAGATTGGGTAAGACCAAAATAGCAGCTCTCAGGGTAACTGTTCGAGAGGTTGGAATGGCAACTTTGCTTACTTCGGTCACAACAGCAATTGGTTTTTTAACGCTGTATACATCTAAGGTAATCCCGATTCGTGATTTTGGATTATACGTAGCCTTTGGGGTGATGATTGCATTTGTTCTATCATTTCTTGTACTGCCGGCCATGTTTACACTCATACGAACACCGAAAGTCGCCAAGCATAAAAGTGAGTCAACTTTCTGGACAAAAGTCCTAGGTAATTCATTTAAATGGACAATCCGAAATCAGTGGAAAATAGGAATCATTAGCGTTGGCGTTGTGATTGCATCTTTAGTTGGAATGTCAAATTTGGAAGTCAATAATTTCCTTTTAGAAGATTTGAAAGAAGATGATCCTTTGAACCAGAGCTTTATCTTTTTTGGAGATAATTTCTCTGGAGTTAGACCATTGGAATTATCAGTTTCATCAGAGGAAGGAATTCTTACTCCAAAGAACATAAGAGCTTTAGACTCTCTTGAAAGGTTGGCAGTATCATTATATCCAAATGAATCGTTTATTTCTCCGGTTACAGCGGTCAAAGCAATTAATAGATTAAAGCAGGGTGGAGCTAACATGTATTATGAAGTTCCTGATTCTGATAAGGATTTGAATAAAGCGCTTAGAATGCTTAAGAAAAGGCATTTAAAAGGTGATCTCAAGCAGTTTCTCTCAGATGATGGAAAAATTGCCAGATTAAGTACAACGGTAAAAGATTTGGGCGGGAATGAATTTAGAAAATTGCATCGTGAGTTTGATGCGCAAATTGCTGGTCAGTTTCCCCAATTTAATATTGCACAAACTGGTACAGCGTATTTGATTGATAAAAACAATCAATACTTATCCACGAGCATGATGTGGAGTTTAGCCATTGCATTTGCCGTTGTGGCATTGATCGTTGGAGTCTTATTTAAGTCGGTACGAATGGTTGTTATTGGTTTAGTCCCGAATATTTTTCCACTTATTATGATTGCGGGTATCATGGGCTTTATGGGCATTGATATAAAAGTAAGTACATCTATTCTGTTTACCATTGCCTTCGGCATAGCTGTGGATGATACAATTCACTTTTTAAGCAAGCTGAAGATTGAACTAAATAAAGGGAAGTCAATGATATTTGCGGTAAGGCGAACGTACATGTCAACAGGCAGAGCCGTAGTTCTAACCACTGGGATTCTATGTGCCGGTTTTCTAACTTTAGTATTCTCTAGCTTTCTAGGTACTTTTTACATGGGGATGTTAATCACGCTATCCCTATTATTCGCATTAATATCTGACTTGTATCTTTTACCAATCTTGGTACTGAATTTCTATAAGCCAAAACAAAACCGTGCAGCTAAAAAATTAAAAGACAATAAAAAACCCTCAGTGGAAATCCAATGAGGGTTCAGAGCAAATAGCTAGCTATTTACTAATAAGATTCTTTTTTATCTAGGCTACCATTTTCAGCGTAGAACTTCCATGTTCCGATCTTTCTATAATCGTATATCTTCTTGTCGTAGATCAGCTCTCCTTCAACTTTCTTTTGACCAACAGAGTAATAATCATTTTGACTATACTCTAATTTCTTTTTGTCAATCATTTCAAATAAAGATTCGGGTTTCCCGTTCTTGTAATAAGTTCTTTTCGCGATGTGATAATCAAAACTTTTGTGATACTCTTCGTAATATTCTAATTGACCATTGTCGTAGAAATCTGACCAAATCAGTGGAGCTGCGTTAACATACTTCACTTCAGATTTCATTTGTCCATTCTTGTGATATAGTTTAGATATAGCAGAGAATGTATTAACACCTTTAAATTCTCTTTCTAAAGTTCCGTCTGGATAATAGTTCTTGTAAATCTTAAGTTGACCTTCAACATAATATCCCTTATGAATAACGTTGCCATTATCGTACTTGTCAGTTTGCCAACCACTACATGCATAACCATCGCACATTCTAGTAGAATCACCATCCAACATTGGATTTAGCTTTTCATAAAAATTCACACCATATACTTCATCTACATCCGCAGAGGTATATAACTTATCCTTCTTAATCTGACTTTGTAAGTCAGCTGTAACTTGCGCATTGGCTACTATGCCTGAAAGTACCGCTGCGGCTAATATAAAACTCAACTTCTTCATTCTTCTGTAGTGTTAATCCAACAAAAGGCAATTTTTGGTAGACTGCAAAATACAAATTATTTGCGGAACATCAGTCATCATCGCCAACTGATTTTAACTTTGCAATCTTTATGCCAAGATATCCATATGCTATTGTCATCAATGGACTAATGATGTTGAAAAAGCAAAAGAACATGTACTCTCCTGTGTAGACATGAAGCACTGTAGACTGGGCTGCTCCACATGTATTCCAAGGGATTAATACAGATGTAACTGTTGCACTGTCTTCTAAGGTTCTGCTTAAATTCTCAGGAGCTAACCCTCTTTCTTTATAGGCGCTAGCAAACATTTTACCTGGTATTACAATAGCAAGATACTGATCTGAAGCAGTCAAATTGAACCCTAAACAAGTCGCGGTTGTGGCAAAAATTAAGCCTCCTCGTTTTTTAGCGCCAGATAAAATAGCTTGAGAAAGCCTTTTCAGCATTCCGCAAGACTCCATTGCTCCACCAAAGCACATGGCACATACAATTAAGAAGATGGTGTTTAGCATTCCTGCCATTCCACTTGTCCCCAACAAGTCGTTAACCGTTTCGCTTTCTGTAAGGATTACTGTGTCGACTGTCATAGCATTCACAACAGTGCGATAAGCGTTCTCTGCATAACCAGACCTTACTAATTTGAAATCTAATTGGTTGGTAAGAGCCTCACTCTCGGCTAAGCTAATTACAAAAGACTGCTCTGTCAGTTCATCTCCTAGCATAGGATATTGAATGGAGCCAGTACTGACAACTTCATCTCCTTTTAAGATTTCTACGTTCACTGAGCCCTCTCCCTCAGAAGCATTCCATACCGACTCTGATGTTTCGTCTTCCCAGATAACTGTGTATCCTTCTTCTGTGAAGTTTGCTTCAATCAATTGACTTGAATTCAGTTCGTTTATAATTTGTGGTTGAAATGCAATTCCAAATATTGCTCCTAGAACAGCCCCACCTAACAAAGCTGGAATAGGCGGAACTTTTACAATTATCATTACTATAACACCAACAGGAACAAGAAATAGAAACGGTGAAATATTAAATTTTGCATCAAGGGCTGCTTTAATTTCTTCAATTTCTGCAAGATTTCCTTCTGCAGATGAGAAGAATCCGATAATTAAAAAGATAATTAATGTTATAATTATTGAAGGTACCGTAGTCCACATCATGTATTTTATATGAGTGAATAAATCTGTTCCAGCCATAGCTGGGGCAAGGTTGGTGGTGTCGGAAAGAGGAGACATTTTATCGCCAAAATACGCTCCGGAAATTACGGCACCCGCTACGAGGGCAGGTGAAAACCCTAGCGCTGTCCCAATTCCTAATAAAGCCACACCAACAGTTGCAATGGTCGTCCAAGAGCTTCCGGTTGCAAGAGATACAATAGCACTTACAAAACAAGCAGCAAATAAAAATATAGTGGGATTAATGGTTTCCAAGCCATAATAGATCATGGTTGGTACAACTCCAGAAATCAGCCAAGTTCCTGCCAAAGCTCCAATTAGCAGAAGAATCAAAATGGCAGACATAGCCGAATTAATGGCATTCGTCATTCCTATTAAAATGTGTTTCCATTTATAGCCCATTCTTAAGGCAAAAAATGCGGCAACTCCTGCTGCTGCTATTAATGCAATTTGATTAGGTCCTTCTAAAGATGAATCACCATAAACGAATACAACGTTTAAAATAATCAATCCTAAAAGCACAATTATTGGAAGCAACGCTTGAAAAATACTTGGAGTTTTAATTGGCTTTGTAATCTGGTCCATTAGCTAATAAATTCGTTCAGTTTCCTATAAAGCAATTGCAGCGGAAGCCCCATGACTCCATAAAAATCACCATTAATTTTTTTCAATCCTGCATAACCCATCCATTCTTGAATCCCGTAAGACCCCGCCTTATCGAATGGTTGGCAAGATGTGATGTAATCCTTTATTTCTTCAGTAGTTAATTCGTGAAAAGTAACTTCTGTTGATTCACAATACACGGCCTGTTTTTCATTGCTTGTAATGCAAATCCCTGTGTAAACAATGTGGGTTTTACCAGACAATTTTTGAAGCATATCAAAAGCATTTGATTCATCAGTTGGTTTACCCATTACTTCAGATCCTAAGGCAACAATAGTGTCAGCAGTAATAACGATGTCTTGATCTTTAAGATGATCAATATGCGCATTTCCCTTTAGCTCAGCTAACAATGGCGCTATTTCCTCAATATCCGTTTCCTTCGGGTAGACCTCATCCGTTTCAATCACTCTAATTTCAAAGTCAAAGCCCATTTCACTAAGAAGATATGATCTTCTAGGAGACTGAGAGCCTAGGATTAGATTATATGAAGCTAACTTTTGATTAAGCGTCATGGTGATGGTAAATAAAGTGGAAAAGCGGTAAGTACATTAAGCCGATAAACATAGCTATTTTTAGTGACAGGCTGGCTTGCTTATGCTTTTGTTTATACAATAATATTATTGCAATAATGATCATTGAAAACGTACCTACAATAAAGTAAATCTTGCT